>WHTF01000019.1:40885-41971 GCA_009379725.1 Deltaproteobacteria bacterium | reverse complement strand
TCATAAACCCGTCCTCCGCTTCGGTCAGTCCAGTTACCGAATAAGTTGTTGTGCTACGCAATTTCACCGCATGCTGGACTATTGGGACTTTGGCAGCGCCAGCAGAAAGGATTTCACCGCTCCGGTTTGCCGGCGTCGATCCATCTCTTTGCCAACTCGATCCCTTCACGCCTGGCAGCAGCCGGCGTCTCGAACTCGCGTTCGTTGCAGATCAAGGTCTTTAACCGCCGGAAGGCGCCATCCTCCCACATCACGATTACGAAACACTGCCAACGTTGGCGACGCCGCATGGGTCTCATGGAAACCCAGATGCGGTGCCCCTCGTGTTCAGTGATTATCCTCGGCCGATCTTGGGGCGGGGCCGGTCCATCGTCCATTGATTAATTTTACAAATATCGATGGTCGAAAAAAGGGGGGGCTAACGTATTCAGATGGTGCTCGTTAGAAGTCTCGTGGCATAAACATTGCTCCCTCAGGTCACAGAGGAATATTAAATGGAAGAGCGACGCGAGCAGTTTGAATGCAGTTTCTGCGGTAAGCGATTTAACTTCAAAAAAGAAGCTCAAGAGCACGAGCAGAATTGCCCTCAGCGCAAGTAGCAATTACTAGCAAATAGTATCTCGTGTGCGCAGGGGAAAGCGGTACCGAGTCCACCGTGCCGGACCATGCTTCGCTGAACCATGAGCAACGAAAATCAGCAAAAACAGAGTTCGGTGGCGAGTATCGTCGATCGAAACATCGAAGCGTTGCTCTCTCGACGACAACAGGAGGAAAAAAACAAGGGTGCGCAAGATCGAATTGCCGATGCCATCAGCCGATTCACCGGCAGCATGCCGTTTGTTTATTTACATCTAATTATCTTTGGCTCATGGATTATTGTTAATCTTGGCTGGACGCCGTTAAAACCGTTTGACCCGACATTTGTCATTCTGGCCATGTTCGCATCGGTGGAGGCCATTTTTCTTTCGACATTCGTGCTGATTACGCAGAATAGAATGGCTGCGCAAGCCGACCGCCGCGCCGACCTCGACTTACACATCAGTCTTTTGGCTGAACATGAAGTAACTCGATTAATCACGCTTGCCG
>WHTF01000019.1:0-40789 GCA_009379725.1 Deltaproteobacteria bacterium | reverse complement strand
CGACTTACACATCAGTCTTTTGGCTGAACATGAAGTAACTCGATTAATCACGCTTGCCACCGCGATAGCCGAGCGAATGGGAGTTGAGGCATCTAAGAATTCGGAATTGCCGGAACTAGCAAAAGATGTTGATCCGGAAAATGTAATGGCTCAAATCGAGAAAACCACGCCTCGATAATCCTAGTCAACTTTTGCGGCACCAACGAAATACCATCGAGTCACCGATTTCTTGAGCCGATGCCCTCATGGCTTTGTCGTAAATCTGACAGAGACAGCGTCGGCGGTGTGATAGATCTCCGATTTATCCAAACGCAACAAATAGAAGCGTAACCCCGTTGACTAAACAGATGACCCGCTTTCCGCGATAATTGTGAGTTCTGCTTTCCTACAAATTAACTTGATTATAAAACTTCTCAAACTGACCGAAGCTGAAGGGGCCATTTAACAACGCGTTGACTAGATGAAACTAGTCCATATACAACTGTCCCAATTCGAGAATAACACCGCATGCCGAAACAAACGACGTTGATTGCTCATCAAATTCTGTGGTTCTCAACCAAGCATTAAAAAAATTTAACTATGACTCATTATCTAGTCGATGCCTTGGTTCGACCGTTGCGCTCGGGACGCTGGGCAGCGGTGGTAATACTGGCAGCTCTTTTCGGCCCGGCGATGGCGCAGACCAACACTCAACTGGCCAGCGACGTCGGCGCCCTAAAGAAAGTGCCTTTCGAAGAACTGTTCAATCTCGAGATCACTACCGTATCGAAACGACCTGAACGCCTCGTGGATGCGGCCTCCGCAGTTCAGGTCATTACCTCCGAAGAGATCCGCCGCTCCGGCGCGACGAGTCTGCCAGAAGCGCTGCGCCTGGCTTCCAATCTTCAAGTCGCTCAGGTCAATTCCAGCACATGGGCGATCAGCGCGCGCGGCTTTAACGCGACCACGGCCAACAAACTACTCGTGCTGATCGACGGCCGTACTGTCTATACGCCGCTTTTTTCCGGGGTCTTTTGGGACGTGCAGAACGTCATGCTCGAAGACGTCGACCGCATCGAAGTCATCAGCGGGCCGGGGGCGACCTTGTGGGGCGCCAACGCCGTCAACGGGGTCATCAATGTCATCACCAAAACCGCCCGAGATACGCAAGGCGCGCTCCTGAGCGGCGGCGGCGGTTCGTTTCTCAGGGGCTTCGGCAATGCCCGCTATGGCGACAAGATCGGTCAGGACGTTTACTTCCGTCTTTACGGCATGGGCTTTGATCGCGACAACGCACTGTTGCCAAGTGGACGCGATGCGACCAACAACTGGTTCCTGGGCCAGGGAGGGTTTCGCGCCGACTGGTTGCCGCCGGGCGGTACAAGGGCGACCTTGCAAGGTGATTTCTACGGCGGTGAGATTGCGCAGACTGGACCCGGCGACGTCACCGTCGATGGCCAGAACCTGATCGGCCGATGGACCCACCCGTTGGCAGGCGAGTCCGACTTAACGGTGCAGGTGTATTGGGACAGGACACGACGGCGGATTCCAAACTCGATTACCGAAGTCCTGAACACCTACGACATCGAATTCGATCATCGCCTGCCGCTGGGCGAGCGCAACCGGTTCATCTGGGGCGGCGGTTATCGGCTCATGCACGACGAAGTCGATAACGCCGCGCCGATTGCCTTTCTGCCGGGCAGGCGCGATCTGCACCTTTTCAGCGCCTTCGTGCAGGATGAAATTACTCTGCTTCCAGAGCGAATGTTTCTCACGATCGGCTCGAAGTTCGAGCACAACGATTACTCGGGTTTCGAATTCCAGCCCAGTGTGCGCATCGCCTGGACGCCGGTCACGGACCAGACGCTGTGGGCGGCGGTGTCGCGTGCGGTGCGTTCGCCCAGCCGCATCGATACCGAAATCTTCGCGCCGAGCTCGCCGCCATTCATCCTTCAAGGCGGCGGAGACAGGTTCGACTCGGAGACCGTCCTCGCCTATGAGCTCGGTTATCGAACGGAATTAGCCCAACGGCTCGGCTTGTCAATTTCAACTTTCTTTAATGACTATGACGACATCCGCAGCGTCGAGCCGATCGCCGGCGCGCCCGGTCAATTCATTATCTTAAACGGCCTGCGCGCCAAAACCTACGGCGTGGAGCTTTCAGCCACGTGGCAGCCCCTCGATCGGTGGCGCCTGCGCGGCGGCTACACTTACTTCAGGAAAGAGATTCGGCTCGGCAACAGCCTCGACATCAATCGCGGCCGCGGTGAAGGCAACGACCCGCATCACCAGTTCCTCCTGCACTCCATGGTAAATCTGCCGGCGGATTTGGAGTTCGATTCGGTGCTGCGTTACGTCGACAATCTCAACCAGCGCGGCCCGACGGTGCCCAGCTATGTTGCGTTGGATTTGCGGCTAGGCTGGCGCCCAACCCCCAATTGGGAATTCGCGATTGTCGGCCAAAATCTTTTGGACAAGCAGCATCCTGAATTCGGCGCGCCGGCCACGCGCCAGGAAATCCCCCGCAGCGTTTATGGCAAAGTGACATGGAAATTTTGGACGGGCAATAATGGCGCGAAATAAACCCACGCGCGGCGCAGGGTACGGGCCTGCTACGTCCGGCGGCTCGCCGAATGCACCGGTACAGCAGGCCGGCGCGGGCAGGCCGCTCAAGCCATCCGTTCTCGGCCAGGTGGTTCGGTCTTTTCGTTACTGGAAGCTTTGCCCGCTGTTCTTTGCCGTGTTTTATTTGGCGCTCGCGCCTGTTTTTGCGCAAGTCTCCAAAGAATATCAATTAAAGGCCGTATTTCTCTGGCGCCTGGCACAGTTCACGCAGTGGCCGAGCAATGCTTTTGAAGATGCGAGCAGCCCCATCTTCATCTGTGTGCTCGGTGAAAATCCGTTCGGCGATGCCTTGGACGAGGCCGTGCGCGGCGAGACGGCACATGCCCGAAAATTCGTTGTGCGGCATTACCGTACTGTGCAAGAAATCAAAACGTGTCATATTCTTTACATCAGCGGGTCGGCTGCGCGCCAGATTAAAGAAATTATCGCCGCGCTGCGGGGCAGAAGCATCCTGACCGTCAGCGATATCGAAGGATTCACGCTTTCTCACGACGGCATGGTTAGATTTTTAACCGAGCAAAATAAAATCAAGCTTCGTGTCAATGTCAAGGCGGCCACGGCCGCACGGCTGGCGCTCGATCCCCGGCTGCTGCGCGCTGCGGAAATCGTCAGAGACCAATAGTCATGGCGCAGTTGCAAACCTCGATCAAGAAGCGCGTCCGCGCGGTCATTCTGTCGGCCAGCGTTATTGTCTTGCTGGTGACCGCCGCCGCTTTCGTGACCTACGAAGCTTTCGCCTTCAGAGCACAACTTGTCCGCGATCTTTCTACATTGGCGGCGGTGATTGCCGACAACAGCGCCGCCACGCTGGCCTTCGACAATCGGGCGGTCGCCGAGGACATATTGGCCGCGCTCAGAGCCGAGCCGGACATCGTGGCGGCGGCGCTGTATGACCGCGAGGGGAGGGTCTTCGCGAAGTATCCGTCGACACTGGAAACTTCCATGCTTCCAGCCCGGCTCGAAAGCGACGGCTATCGGTTCATAGAGGGCGCAGTGATTCTTTTCATGCCGGTGACGCAGGAGCAGAAACCCATTGGCACGTTGTACTTGCAATCGTCTTTCCGCAGGCTGTACGAACAATTTTGGCTCTATGGCACGATCGTTACGGCGGTTCTCTTCGGCTCGTTGGCTTTGGCGTTCATCCTTTCCACTTTGCTACAAAAGCGCATTTCCGATCCTATCCTGGCGCTGACCCAGGCCGCGCAAACCGTCTCCCAGCGCGGCGATTACTCGGTTCGCGCTCCCAAGCTGACGGAAGATGAGCTCGGAATACTCACCGACGCCTTCAATCGGATGCTCTCCGAGACTCAGGAGAACCAACGCCACCTTGCAGAACAGGCGCGCCTGTTGGACTTGAGCACCGATGCGATCATTGTGCGCGATATGCAGAATACAATTGTTTTTTGGAATCGTGGCGCCGAGGAAATCTATGGCTGGACCCGGGCAGAGGCGCTGGGCAAAGTCAAGGCCGAATTGCTTTACACGGAATTCCCGGAACCCCTGGAACAGATCATTGGTACGTTGCAACGAGACAATCGCTGGGCCGGTGACCTTATCCAGACGCGTCGCGACGGTGCTCGCATCCACGTCAGCACCCGCTGGGTATTGGATCATGACGCGCGCGGCAATCCGGCAAGAGTGCTGATCACCGACAATGAGATCACGGTGCGCAAGCAAGCCGAGGAGCTCATGAAATCGGAAGCCAGGCGGCTCGATGCGCTGGTCGAGCAGCGCACTGTTAGACTGCAAGAGACCATCGGTGAGTTGGAAGCATTCTCCTACAGTATCTCGCACGACATGCGTGCGCCGTTGCGCGCCATGCAAGGTTACGCCAAGGCTTTGCTGGCCGATTACAAAGACCGGCTTGACCCCGATGCCATGCAATATCTGGATAGAATCTCCCGATCCGCCAACCGGCTGGATTCGCTGATTCAGGACGTGCTCGCCTACAGTAGAGTTGCCAAAGGCGAGATTGGTTTGCACCCCGTTAATTTGGAAGCGCTGATAGAGGATATTCTTTCGACCCGTCCCGAATTTCAGGCGCCGCAAGCCCATATCCTCGTGGAGAAGCCGCTTCATCGCGTGCTCGGACACGAGGCTTACTTGACGCAGTGCTTGACCAATCTGCTGGGCAACGCGGTCAAATTCGTGCCGGTGGGAGTAGTCCCCGATGTTCGTGTCCGCAGCGAGCGGCTCGACGGCAAAGTGCGCTTATGGTTCGAGGACAATGGGGTCGGCATCGATCCGTCGCATCACGAACGAATTTTTCAGATTTTCGGACAGGTCTATCCGGAGAAGAAATATGGCGGCACGGGTATCGGCCTGGCGATTGTTCGCAAAGCTGTGCAGCGCATGAACGGAGAAGTGGGTGTGGAATCTGGGCTGGACAAGGGTAGCCGCTTCTGGTTAATTCTAAACGAGGTAAAATATGACAACTGATCGCGCGATCCTGCTGGTCGAGGACAACGAAGACGATGTGTTTCTGATGAAGCGCGCTCTCAAGGGCGCTCGCGTCATCAATCCTCTGTTCGTGGTGGATGATGGCCAGGAAGCCGTGGATTATCTCGGCGGCGCAGGCAAATTCAGCGACCGCGGCAACTATCCTCTGCCGGCCGTTGTTTTTCTCGATCTGAAACTGCCGCTCATATCAGGGCACGAAGTGCTGGCGTGGATTCGGCGCCGGAAAGAGTTTGAATCGCTGGTAGTCATCGTGCTCACGTCATCCAACGAAGCAAGCGATTTAAGCAGATGCTACTCGCTCGGCGCCAACTCCTATATCGTCAAGCCGCCGTCGCCTGAACAACTCGACGACCTGGCAAAAGCCTTCAAATGGTATTGGCTGGAATACAATCAATTTAAAGACAATTGAACAAGCTGGCCTGGGTAGACTGGGCCGGTAACACAGATGGAAAAACCGTGGATCAGTGAGACTCACTCACCTGAGCCGGTTGTCGGAAAACTGCTTGACTCGGAACCGCGAGTTGATATTAGAGGTATGTGCCCCGCGCGCATATCGAGCCTGGTACTACAGTCCGTTTAACTCGAGCATCTGACTTGATTTGTGCCCATGTGTAGGAGATTGTCATGACGCCTGCGGCTCCAGCCAAGCTGGGTAAGCTCTTTCCCGGTGACACCGAGATGGCTCGCCGCATGCGGGACTTCGATTGGTCAAAGACGGACCTCGGGCCGCCCGAGAGTTGGCCTCAAAATCTCCGCATCGCTATCAGTATCTGCCTCACATCCCGCTTTCCCATGCACGTGTGGTGGGGACCGGCGTTGACGTTGTTCTACAACGACGCCTACATTTCATTTCTCGGCCGGGGCAAACATCCGGCCGTACTCGGCCGTTCGGGTCGCGAGGCGTGGTCTGAGATTTGGGACACGATCGGCCCCATGATCGAAACGGTCATGACGACTGGCAATGCGAGTTGGTCCGAAGATATTCTCATGTTTTTTGACCGTAAACTTCCGAAGGAAGAGGTTTACGTCACTTTTTCGTTCAGTCCTGTGTTCGGCGAGAGTAACAAGGTAGATGGAATGTTTTGTGCCTGCACGGAGACTACGGAGAAGCTGGTTGGCAACAGGCGTCTGGAGACTCTTCGCAAGCTTGGTGTCGAAGCAGCGAAAGTGCACAGCGTTGCCGAGGCTTGCAAGGCGGCCGCAGGAGTCCTGTGGGAAAACCCGCACGACATTCCCAGCGCGGCGCTTTACGTGGTGGACGAAGCCCTGGCAACGGCGCGCTTGGCCGCAACGACGGGTGTCTTGGAAGGGGAGTGGCGGCTCCCGGAATCCATTGCTCTAGAGGAAAAAGATAACCTGCCAGCCTTGCCAATTGCTTCGGTGCTCCGGACCAGGCAGGCAGCGGAGTGCGCTGATTTGGACTTGGTGGGCATTCGGCCCTCGGGGGGGCCTTGGCCGGAGCCGGCAACAACGGCAATTGTGCTGCCGCTGCTCGCCGCGGGCCATAAAAAATTGTTGGGGCTCGTGGTTGCCGGTGTGAGTCCGCGCCGCGTGCTCGACGACGCCTATCGCAACTTCTTCGATCTCGTGGCCGGACACATCGCCACCGCCATCGCCAACGCGCAAGCCTATGAGGCGGAACACAAGCGACTTGAAGCGCTGGCGGAAATCGACCGGGCAAAGACAGCGTTCTTCAGCAACGTTAGCCACGAATTCCGCACGCCGCTGACGCTCATACTTGGACCCATGGAGGAATTGCTCTCGGGCACTTTGGGCGAGACCACGGAGCTTCAGCGCGCGCACTTGGAAACGCTAAGGCGAAACGCCGTGCGCTTGCAGAAGCTTGTGAACACACTTCTCGACTATGCGCGGGTGGAAGCCGGCCGCATCCAGGCCACCTATGAGCCGGTGGATGTCGCTCTTTTCACTCGCGAGCTTGCGAGCACCTTCTGCTCGGCGGTGCACCGCGCCGGACTCCTTTTTGTGCTGAACTGCCCCGCAATCGACGAGCCGATCTACATCGATCGCAATCTGTGGGAAAAGATCGTTCTCAATCTCCTCTCCAATGCCTTGAAGTTCACGTTCGCGGGAGCGATCGAGGTGTCGCTGCGCTCCGCCAGCGACAGCGTCGCATTGGCCGTCAGGGATACCGGCGTCGGCATTCCCGAAGAAGAGTTGCCGCGTATGTTCGATCGGTTTCATCGCGTGCATGGCACGCGCGCTCGCGCGGAAGAGGGCTCCGGTATCGGTCTCGCGCTGGTGCACGAGCTTGTCAGGTTGCACGGCGGCAGCTTAAGTGTGGAGAGCGTTTTGGGCGCAGGCACAACGTTCACAGTCGTTATCCCTAAGGGCTCCTCACATCTTCCCAAGGAACGCCTCAGCGCGCCGCGTATTTTGGGCTCTACCGCGCTCGGCGCGGCTCCTTTTGTCGAGGAGGCGCTCCGATGGCTTGCCGATGACGAGTACGGCAAAACGTCTCAGCTTTCGATTAGCGCGCCCGCGGTCACACCAGCGCCGGCGTTGTTGTCGGCGGCTTCAGAGCGGATCCTCGTCGTCGACGACAATGGGGACATGCGTAACTACCTGCGCCGGCTGCTGGAGCCGCACTGGCATGTTGAAACGGTTGAAGATGGCGCCAAGGCGCTCGCGGCAGCCAGGGAGGAACAGCCCGATCTCATCATCACCGATGTCATGATGCCCGGACTGGGCGGATTCGAGCTGCTGCGCGAGCTGCGTGCCGATGCCCGAACCAGAACGATTCCACTGATCTTGCTTTCGGCGCGCGCGGGAGAAGAGGCCTACGTCGAAGGAATGAGCGCGGGCGCGGACGATTACGTGGTCAAGCCGTTCGGCGCTCGCGAGCTGCTGGCGCGGGTCAAAGCGCGCCTCGAGATCGCCCGCGTCCGCCGCGAGGCAGAACAGCGGATCACCCATATCTGGGAGAGCATCACCGACGGGTTTCAGGTGATCGACGCCGGCTGGCGCTTGACCTACATGAACTCCGAAGCCAATCGGATCCTGGCCGCCAATGGGATGGACCCTGCCTCAGTGATCGGCACCCATTTCTGGGACGAGATCTTCCCGGAAGCCGCGGACAGTGACATCGTACTCCACCTGCGCCGCGCGATGACGGAGAGAGTGCCGGTCACGTTCGAAAGTTATTATGCGCCATGGCGTCGATGGTATTCCAACCGGGTCTACCCGCTGCCGGACGGGGGTCTTGCCAATTATTTTCAAGACATCACGGTGCGCAAGCAAGCCGAAGAAAAACTGCGTGAGTCCGAAGAGCGTCTGCGTCGTGCGATTCAAATCGAAACAGTCGGCATTATCTTTTTCAATATCAACGGCAAAATCACCGATACCAATGATGCCTTTCTGCGCATGAGCGGATACAGCCGTGACGACCTTGAGAAGGGGCTGGTGCGCTGGGACCATATGACGCCGCCGGAGTGGATGCCGCAATCCCTCAAAGCCGTCGAGGAGTTAAAGTCAACGGGCCGTACCGTTCCCTACGAAAAGGAGTATATCCGCAAGGATGGTTCACGCTGGTGGGCATTGTTTGCCGCAACGCAGCTCGCCATAGACGAGGGTGTCGAATTTATCATAGACATCACGGAGTCCAAACAAGCGGAAGAGGCTTTAAAGGAGGCCGACCGGCGCAAGGATGAATTCCTGGCCAATATGAGCCACGAGATTCGCAGTCCTATGACCGGGATCATGGGCTATGCCGATATTCTGTTGATGAAGTTGAGCGATCCGGACAATATCGAATGCGTCAAGACGATCAAGGAAAGCGGCAATTACCTTCTTGAAATCATCGACGACATTCTCGATCTGTCGAAGATCGAAGCCGGCAAACTCAAGCTCAATAAGGAATCCGTTTCTTTAACCGCGCTCCTCGCCGAGACCCATACGCTGATGACCGTGCGCGCCAAAGAAAGAAAGCTGCCGCTGATCCTGAGATACGATGGCGCCGTGCCCGAAACGATCGAAACCGACCGTACGCGCTTGCGGCAAATTCTCGTGAATCTCGTGAGTAACGCGATCAAGTTTACCGAGCAGGGCAGCGTGCAGATGATCGTGAGATTTCTGGCGGAGACCGATTTGCTCCAGATCGATGTGGTCGATACCGGTATCGGTATTTCACCGGCACAACAGCAGCGCTTGTTTCAGCCCTTCACCCAGGAGGATAGCTCGGCGACTCGCGAATATGGCGGCACCGGATTGGGACTGGCGATCACCAGGCGTTTAGTGGAGATGCTCGGCGGCTACATTTCATTCGATAGCAAGGTGGGAAAAGGCACCGCTTTTCATGTCATCATTCCGACCGGGCCGATGCGCGGCGCAACGGTGCATCCCATCGGGATAGGCTCACGCGAACGCCTCGAAACGACGCAGGCGCTCGATTGCCGCGTTCTCGTAGTCGATGACCGCGCCGAAATCCGCTATCTGATAAGTCACTTCGTAAGAGAGGCGGGCGGGCGCGCAACCGGCGTTGGCGATGGCCAGGCGGCCATTGAAGAAATCAAAGAATCCGGCCAGGACGGCGACTTGTTCGATCTGGTGATTATGGATATTCAGATGCCGGGCATAGACGGTTACCAGACAACGCGCAGGCTGCGGGCGGAAGGTTTTAAGAAACCGATCATCGCGCTGACCGCGGGAGCGATGAAGGGCGATCGCGAGAAGTGCTTGCAGGCGGGATGCGACGATTATTTGAGTAAGCCGATCGATCGTCATGCGCTGGTGCAGCTCGTCGCTCACTACGCCCACAAGTCAGGACGATCGTCGAACACCGAAAAAGGGAAACTCAAGATACTTTTAGTCGATGACAATCCTACGGCTTGTCGATCCACCGGTCTTCTGTTGGAAATACAGGGGCACGATGTCCGCACCGCTGCTAACGGATGTTCGGCGCTTGCAATAGCGCGACAATTTCATCCCGACGTGGTTCTTTTAGACATTAACCTGCCGGACATGAATGGCTATGAACTTATGAAGTGTCTTAAAGAAATAGATGATTTCGGCGGCGCCAGGTTTATTGCTTTGACTGGTTATGGCGAGGAAGACGTTCCAAGACAAGGGACCATGGAGTTCGACCACTTTCTACAAAAGCCGCTGAACATGACTCACCTGGATGCGCTCTTGCGCGTAAAATCTTACGCCGCGGCGCCTAATCAATAGTAACGCTAATCGAATCCTTCACGGTAACATCCCACCGGTACAGCTCGCATTACGGTGTTGTGTTTGCGGCACACCAAAAATCATAACTACCGTTCGAGCTTCAAAGATCGCAGCGCCCAAATATTCCGGCGGTTCTCCTTTTAAGCACATGGATTCTTGTTTTTGCGAACGGCCGCGACCTTAAGCTTAGCAATTCCTCGGCGGATTGACTGAGGGTGAAAGGCAGTTATAAGATCCTAGGTAATGCAACAATTTATGGTTGTTTACGTGACCGCTGGATCGGCCGAGGAGGCGGAGCGGCTGGCCCATTCGCTCGTCGAAGAGCGGCTTGCGGCCTGCGTGAACCGCATCAAATCGGTGCAGTCGGTCTACCGCTGGCAGGGCAAGGTCGAGCACAGCGAAGAGGAGCTGCTCATCATCAAAACCAGCAAGGAGCGTTTCTCCGATCTGGAGAAAAGAGTTCGAGAGCTCCACAGCTATGCGGTTCCGGAAGTAATTGCCTTGCCGGTGATCGAGGGGAGTGACGGGTATCTGCGCTGGTTGAAAGAGCAGGTCGCGCCGAACCCGGTAATGCGGAGCGACAACATACGCACCGTTCGCGAAGTATCGGCCGGCGGCGTCGTTTACCGCAAACACGGCGACGAAATTCAAATTGCCTTGATCCATGTGCGTAACCGCTGGGGCTTGCCGAAGGGTCATGTGGAAGAGGGCGAGCGTATCGAGGACACGGCGCTCCGCGAAGTGCGTGAGGAAACCGGATTAGAAGGGCGTGTGGTCAAGAAACTCGGCGATATCCGCTACGCCTACCGCGATAAAACAAAAGAAGGCGAACCGATCCGGATCTACAAACGAGTTCACTTTTATCTTTTGCGTTATTTGAAGGGCGATGTTCGCGACCACGATCACGAGGTCGACGAGGCGCGTTGGTTCCCCATGGTGGAAGTGATTAAAAATCTGAAATTCGCCACCGAGCGAAAGATGGTGCACCGCGCCTTGAGCATTCTTACGGCGCGCGAGAGTCAGCGCAGTAAGCCGGCAATCGAGGCGAACGAGCCACCGGAAGATGAACAGGTTGAACAAAAAATTCCGCGATGAGCGACTTCATGATGGCGGCATGGTGATGGGCGCGGGAATATTTCGCGATGAACGATAGCTCTCTGGGTATTTCGTTTTTCGTACCTTACGAAATCGCCGTCGTACGTCCTTTACGCCAGACAACCTTGCAGGAGCGTCAGAGTGTTCTGCAAGCCGCCGGTTACAATTCCGAATTGCTGCCACAAGAGATGATCTATATCGATCTCTGCACCGATAGCGGCGTCAGCGCGCTGAGCACGGCACCGATTTACTTCGGCTTGCCGTGCCGGCGCGCAAGTACGTGCAGGGTCATATGGACGACGTGGTGGAAGCGCTGCTCTATGCGTACGCGCACCACAATGAGGTCCGAGGACTCAAGCAGATCGAAGATCCCCAACGATCCAAGTACGAACCTTCCCATTTCACACCGTTATGAGCGGCCAAACAGCACAGCTCATTCAGCCACTTCAGCACTCCATTTGGGGCAGATCTTTTTCACAGAGCCGGCGACCTTGGCGAACGCTCCATTGTCAGAATACAAAGAAGCGGAGGCTTCGAAGAGATCTCCTGGGGCGATTTCGGCGTGATGGTTCAGAACACCAGCGGCATTTATTGTGGTGTCACTTAAGGGGGTAGGAGATGAGTCAAGTTGCGTTGATTAGCGGCGGCGGGGGCGGCATCGGCGGCGCCGCGGCTCACAAGATGGCGGCGGCAGGTATGACAGTCGTGATCGCCGACTTTGACCACGCCGCTGCCGAGACAGTGAGGGGGGAAATCGCCTCCGCCGGCGGCAAGGCCGACGCTTTGTCCGTCGATGTTACGCAAACGCGCGAAGTCAAAGCGCTGGTCATCGATGTCGCCTCGCGTTACGGCCGGATCGACGTGCTTGCCAACATCGCCGGCGGCAGCATGTACACAAAACGCATGGAAGAATTCACTTGGGCCGAGTGGAAACAGGTGATTGACGCCAACTTGAAGGGCACGTTCCTCATGTGCCGCGAAGTAGCGCCGATAATGCAAAAGCAAAAAAGCGGACGGATCCTTAACACGGCGTCTAATTATGGAGTGACCGGTTCGGCGCTGCGCACGCCTTATTCCGCGGCCAAAGCCGGGATTATCGCTTTCACCAAAAGCTTGGCGCTGGAACTGGCGCCGGACGGCATTCTCGTTAACACGGTGGCTCCCGGACCGACGGATACACCGCGTGTTCTGGAAAAAGAATCGGCCGAAGCGCGCAATCGTCGCTGGTCAAGCATTCCTCTCGGACGAACCGGCAAACCCGAGGATCTCGCCGAGATGTACTACTTTCTCACGACACCCGAGAGCGCCGCGATTACCGGACAGACCTTTCATGTCAACGGAGGGGTGGTGATGCCATGAGACTTAAAGACAAAGTTGCCGTTATTACCGGCGGTGCTCAGGGGATCGGTCGTGCGATCGCACTGGGAATGGCGCGTGAGGGCGCTAAAATTGTCGTCGCCGATTTGCAGGGGGAAAAGGCAAACTCCGTTGCCAATGAGATCAAGGCTCTTGGTCACGGCGCTCTGGCAGTAGAAGTCAACGTCGCCAGCGAGTCCTCGGTCAAACACTTGGCAAAGACAACCTTCGATTGTTTCGGCCGCATCGATATTCTGGTCAACGATGCCGGTATCTATCTCAAATCTTCCGTAGTCGATATGACCGAGGCGGATTGGGACCGCACACATGATATCAATCTCGGCGGCAATTTTCTTTGCTGCCGCGCGTTCGTGCCCGCCATGCGGGCCCAGAAGAGCGGCCGCATCATCAGCATGGCTTCCGGCATCGGCTATTATGGCATGAAGCAGTTCTCGCATTACGCTGCCTCCAAGGCCGCGATTATCGGATTCGTTAAAGCTCTGGCACGCGAATTGGGCCCCGACGGGATTACCGTCAATGCGATCTGTCCCGGGTCCGCGAATACCGCAATGCCGCGCGGCCACCGAACCGAAGAAGAGGTGATGCAGCGGTTGCATTCCACGCCGCTGCCTCATGTTCTCGAGCCCGAAGATATCGCCGGCCCGATTCTTTTTCTTGCCAGCGATGCCGCATCCTACATCACCGGCCAGGCCTACAACGTTAACTGTGGCACCTATATGGTCTGATGAAATTCGTATTCAAGAAAATCCCTCCTAACCTCCCTTTTCCAAAGGGAGGAACCTGTAAGAGGTTTTGGCTACTACCAGATCAGCGAGCCAGTTGATTTTTCCTCTCCCCCTCGTAACCAGTCTAAGCAGCGAAAAGGAGACGTTCTAATTTCTGTTTTCACCGCGAGGATCGCAGCACCAAAGGTACACACGGGCCATTATTGTATGGCAATTCATCTCGGATTAGATGTCAGCTTGCGCAGCCGAGGACGACAGCGGGACGAACGACAAAAGTCTCTTTTTCTTCCTCCCTCCGCCAGAATTTACCGTCCCAGGGAGCGCACTCAAAAGTTAGCCCTGGGCGGGAAACTCTGCTACCATCAGGGGCTAGGAGGTTTCCATGAGTAAGGTCGAAAATATTGAACAGGAAGTCCAAAATCTCACGCCTTCTGAACTTGCCGCTTTCCGTCGGTGGTTTCTTGAGTTTGACGCTCAAGTTTGGGACCGCCAAATCGAAAAGGATGTTCGAGAAGGCAGACTGGACAAACTCGCAGATGAGGCCTGGCGGCACATCGCGCTGGAAAGAGCAAAGAGATTTGAACCATTTTGCCGCTCCGAGTTTTTGGAATTGCTATCAAACCCTGCCAAAATCGGTTCGCGAACTTGCGGATAAAAACTACGAACTTTTGAAGTCAAACCCTTCGCACCCGTCTCTCCATTTCAAAAAGGTTGGAAAGTACCGCGCTGTCCGAGTTGGTTTACAGTATCGAGCGCTGGCCGTCGAAACAGGCGACGATTTGCTGTGGTTTTGATTGGCCCTCATTCGGAGTACGACAAGCTGGTCGGCTAATCCACGCTTCAGACCGATGGCGTAACAGCGACGGCTGAGCTTTGCGTTTATGCTTCACCACAACGACGAAACACACAGTCTGAGACCCGCCAATCCCAGCGCAATAGCGAGGCTGCGAATAATCCAATCGCCGTGGATGCGTTGTGACAGTTTGGCGCCGAGCTGTGCGCCGAGGATCGCGCCGATCGACAGCCAGATGGCTCGGCGAATGCCGTGGTGAAAAAGACCCGCGGCGACATGCGTGGCGCTTCCGGTCAAGGCGGTGAGCGTCAACACGAACAGCGAGGTTGCGGTGGCGATGTGGACGGGAAATTCCAGCAAGTAGACGAGGGCGGGGACGTACAGAAAGCCGCCGCCAATACCCAAAAAGCTCGATATAAATCCAAAGCCGGTGCTCAAAACGACGCCCAAAATCAACTTGGCTTTACTAAGGCCTAAAATGGCCGGTGTCCTGGTATTGGCTTGCGCGATCCTGGCCGCGGTTTTTTTCCCAGGGCTGACGGCAAGAAAAAGTGCAACCAAAATCAACAAACAGCCGAATAACAAATCGAACCGTGCCCGGCTCATGGCAGTGGTCGCTAGTGCTCCGAGAACGGCGCCGGGCATGGTAGCCGCGGCGAAGGTCATTCCCGACCTGTAATCGATACGTTTTGAATTTGCGTAGGCCAACGTCCCGGAGAGCGCGTTAAAAAAGACCACTGCGAGAGATATGCTGGTAATGGTTTCAGGCGCGTCGCCCGGATAGAGAAGAAGCAGCGCGGGCGCCAACACGAACCCGCCGCCGGCACCGATGAGCGTCCCATAGGCGCCGGCAAAAAAACCTAACGGGATAAGCCATAGGAATTGCAGAGACGGATCCATCGCCAACTTTTAACATCCTGTTTTTTCCCTGTACAGCAAAACGCCGCGTCGAGGCAATCGTTTTGAGCTATGAAGCCCAGCACGCCAGTTGATTTTTTTCTTCCCTTTAGAAAAAAGGGGACGAAAGGGGGATTTGCGTTTGGGGCAACTTTAAAATCCTTCCAGCCTTTGCTGGATTAACTGGCCCGCTCATTCCGTCGGGAAAAGTTTTTTACCGGTTCCTTCTTCTTCCAGTGAAATCGCTTTAGTCGGGCAGATCCTGGCGGCGAGAGTGATTTTTTCATCGCTGTCGCCTTTAGGATTGATGACTTCGGCGATCATTTTAGCGTCGAGCTGGAAAACTTTCGGGGCGGCCTGAACGCACTTTGCGTAACCTTCACACTTGGTTCTGTCGACGGTGATTTTCATCGAACCTCCCAGGGTTTTAGTTTACTTTTGTCCACGGGCTTCGGTCTCTGCGACGTGGGAGTCGGCATCGATCACCAAACTACCTGCCATGAAATACTCCTCGTAAATCCGGCGCTTACCGGGTATCCTCGGCATTTAAGTTTTTAGAGATCGTTGCCGATAGGCATCTCATTACATTCCTAAGCTGATTACTCTCGGTTATTGCAAGTAGTCGGGAAAATTACAACATTGGGTGAAACGGGGTGCCATAGCTACTTCGAAGTTCAAATTCAATCACTCATGATTAGTTTGACACCCCGATGCCACCGCTGTAAATTTTCACAGAGCCGGTTCGGTTAGCATCGCTTTGCCGGAACTGAAAGGTCGAATGAACGGGGGGACAGAGGTCATGATCAAGCCTGTCGCGCTTGCCGCGACTCATATGGAATGCCGCGACCTAAAAGAATCCATGGCGGTAATGACGGATCTTTTGGCGTTCGAAACGATTTCAGAGGAACCCGGCGAGGCGATACTCAAGCATCCTAATTCTCCCTGGGTACTGGTGCTGCATCAAGCAGGCGCCGAGGCGCCGGCCAAGCCGATGCACAATCACTGGGGCGTTCGCGTTCAAACCACCGAGGAAGTCGACAGGGCGTACGCCTATCTCACGGCGCACAAGAAAGAATACAAGCTCGGCGCCATCGGTAAGCCGACCTGGAGCCACGGGTCGTACTCCTGCTACTTCGTCGAACCGGGCACCAACGGCTGGGAGATCGAGTGCTACGAGGATTTTGCCCGCAAGGAGGTGGCGGCGCAGAAATTCGGCGGCGTGAAAAAGCCTCACTGGGAAGAGATCTACCCCGAGGAAAAATTTCCGGGCCGCGGCTACGTGCCGCAGGCTTTCACTCACGGCACGTTGGTGTCTGGAGATATGGAAGTCAGCAAGAATTTTTACACCAGCGTATTGAATCTGGAAGTGCACCGGTTCAGCGGTCACGTGATTTACGTGAAGCATCCGAGCGCGCAGACTTACATCGTCTGCGCCCTGCGCGAGAATCCAAAAGTTTTTTCGCCAAACTTCCGCAACACGCTAACGGTGGACGCCAAGGCGGCGGTCAATGAGGCCTATCAGGAGTTCAGCGCGCGCGGCCAGGAGCTTGGAATTACCGAACTCTGGCCGGTGCAGGAAAACAACGGCTCGGCTTCATTTTGTTTTAGAGACCCCGGCACCAACTGTTGGGAAATCGCATCGCGGAACTAAGGAACATGACTGAAAAGCCATTGGAACAGATGGGGCTGCGCGATCTTCGTGAGATCGCCAAGCGTACGATTCCCGCCGAGGCTTGGCATCACTTCAACGGCGCTGCGGAAACCAAAGCGACATTTCACCGCAATCCCCGAGCGTTCCGCCAGTATATGTTCCGGCAAAGGATATTTCACGAGATCAGCGACCCCGATATCACTATCGAGCTATTCGGACACAAGCTGCCGATCCCGGCAATTACCGCGCCGGTGGGTAGTTTCAGCCTCATCGGCAAGGATGCGGAACGCGAGGTCGCCGAGGGCACGGATCGGGTGGGGGCGATGATGTTTGTCAGCCAGGCCGCCAAGTTTGGTCCCCGCGATTGGCGCGCTGCGTCCAAGTCGCCGCTGGTGTTCATGGCCTACATGAACCGCGGCAGAGAAGAAGTTGCTCAATACGCCAAGCTGTCGCAAGATCTGGGATTTGCCGCCGCCGGTATCACGATGGACACGGTGCGGCCGGTCAAGATCGGCGATGAAGTGCCGTTGTCGACCAAAGACGGCAAGCCGAGGAAAGGACACAAATCGTCGCCGAAGGACATCGAGTGGCTGAAACAGCAGGTTTCGCTGCCGGTGGTCGTCAAGGGCATCATGAGCGCGGAGGACGCCCACATCGCCGTCAACGCCGGCGCCGATGCACTGGTGGTATCGAATCATGGCGGCAGAATTTTGGATTTCAACCGCGCTGCATTGGAAGTTTTGCCTGAAGTGGTTGCCGCCGTCGGCGCCAAGGTGCCGGTGCTGCTCGACAGCGGCATTCGCAGCGGTGGCGACATTGTCAAGGCTATCGCGCTCGGCGCCAAAGCCGTGCTGGTGGGGCGTCCTGTGGCCTGGGGTGTCGGCGCGTTTGGCGCTCGCGGCGTGAAGCGTGTTTTCGCCATTCTGAACGAAGAGATGCAGCGGGTTCTTTCGATGACGGGAGTTGCCTGCATCGGCGACGTGACCCAATCGATCTTGATTCGGGATGAGCTGGGAGGGGGACGAAATCTATGATGTGGCTCTTTTGGGCGGTTCTTTTCCTGATCGTGATCTGGCTGATCTGGACCTACAACGGACTGGTGGCGCTGCGGCATCAGATCGAGAACGCGTGGAAGCAGATCGATGTGCAGCTCAAGCGGCGTTACGACTTGATTCCCAATCTGGTTGAAACCGTCAAAGGCTACATGCAACACGAACAAGATACTTTGCAAAAGGTCATCGAAGCGCGCAGCAGAGCCATGGCCTCCACCGGCGTTAAAGAAAATGCCGAAGCCCAAAGCGCCTTGACCCAGTCGCTGGGACAGATCTTCGCGCTGATGGAAAACTATCCGGAGCTGAAAGCGAATCAGAACGTTCTCCGCCTTCAGGAAGAGTTAACGACCACCGAGAATCAAATCGCTTTTGCCCGGCAATACTACAACGATCTGGTCATGCGCTATAACATGAAACAGGAAGTGTTTCCGTCCAACATGATCGCCGGGTTCTTCCGGTTCGAACCGAGCGAATTTTTTTCGGTGCCGGAAAGCGAGAAAACGCCGCCGCGCGTAAGTCTCAAATTGCCGTCATGAGCCGAGGGCCGCACTCCGGGACACCACACTAGCCGCATGGTGACCATTTCTTCGATCGTTTCCCAGGACTTTGCCCAACGCCAAGTCCGCAACGGCTGGATCAGCGCCGTCATTGTGTTGTGCTTTCTGCTGTTTTTTTGTCTCCTCGGGCTGTCCGTCGATTACATTTACTTCGATGCCTTTACCATCCACGGTCCGCCGGTTCCGATAGCGACACTCGTGGCTCTGGCTTTTTCGGCAGGAGTGACGTTCACGGCATATACTCAAGGCAGTAAACTCATCCTGGCGTCGGTAGCCGCCGAGAACCTCGACATCGAAATCCCCGAGCACCGCGAACTGCACAATATTGTGACCGAAATGGCGCTGGCATCGGGTTGCCGAATGCCAAAGGTTTATGTCACTTACGATCCGGCGCCTAACGCCTTTGCTACCGGCCAGGATGAAAAAGCAGCGGCGATCTGCGTCACTACAGGACTGTTGACCTTGCTCGGCCGCGAGGAGACCCAAGGCGTGGTGGCTCATGAAATGGCCCACATCCGGAACAACGACACGTTGGTCATGATGTTGATCAGTATTCTTTTGGGCGGCGTGGTTCTGCTGTCCGATTGGGCCCAGCGCTCCATTCTCGGTTCGCGACCGGTCCGGCGCGCAGGCAGCAGCCATGCGCTGCTGGCTATTCCGGCGCTGTTGTTGATCGTTATCTCGCCGTTGATTTCGCGCATGCTGGCGATGGCTGTGTCCCGGCAACGGGAGTATCTGGCCGACGCTACCGCTGTAGAGTTTACGCGCAATCCGTTAAGTCTGGCCAAGGCCTTGGAGAAAATACGCGATGCCGCGTTGCCGTTTCAAAAAGCGACGCGCGGTACCGCGCATCTTTTTTTCTCCAATCCACTGCGTCGCCGGATCGACGACCGCGACGGCAGGCTCGCCGATCTGTTGAGCAGCCATCCGCCGATCAACCGGCGCATCATGCTGCTGTATCAAATGGCTGGCTTGCCGGGACAGGCCGAGCGGTTAAAAGTCGCAGAAATTAACGTTCAAGGAGCCGGCTAAACAAACGTGGTCCGTTGTCCTCAGTGCGAAGTGCCGATGAATCCGGTCACGGCGCGGGCCAATCCGGGCTCGCTCATCGAGTTGGATCAGTGCGCTCAATGCGGCGGTATCTGGTGCGACAAGTGGGAGCTCTTTCCGATCCAACCGGATGAAGCCGCGCGCCTGGAGCAGGCCGATCAGGAATTGCTTTGTGCACCCCTGCCTTTAGCGAAGAAAACACTTTATTGCTCGCGCTGTACGGCGCGGCTATCGACCGTAAAAGATCCCTCTCTCGGAGCCGATATTCAGTTGCAGCGTTGTTTGAAATGCGATGCCATCTGGCTTAACCGCGGGCAGTTCACGCAGTACAAGAAGCACCAGAAACGAGTGCGAAGCGAAAAGATGGGCGCCGGCCCGGCCGCGGGAGAATTACCGAAAATGGATTCAAAATCCTGGGTCGTGACGGGCACTCAGGGAATGTTCGCTTACCCTGCTGGTATGGAAGAGATTAGCCCAACGTTCCCCGCGACGATCAGCGGCGCCGCCAAACTGGTGCTGCAGACGCTGGTACGGATGGTCTCCGGTACTTAGTCGAGCTTCTCGCATTAAGCCAGCGCAACCAGATCGATCTCGACCAGGGCTCCGCGTGGTAATTCAGCGGCGGCAATGGTTGAACGGGCCGGCTTGGCGTTGCCGAGATATTCGGCGTAAACATCGTTCATGGCGGCAAAATCCGACATGTGACGCAAGAATACAGTTGCCTTGACGACTTGATCGAACGACGTTCCGGCTGCTTCCAACACCGCCCCGAGATTTGCAAAGACTTGGCGCGTTTGCGCGTTGATCCCGGCCTCGACCAAATTGCCCGTTTCCGGCTCGATGGCGATCTGCCCGGCGGTGTAGACAAGACCGTTTGCTTTGATCGCCTGTGCGTAGGGCCCGATAGCTTTAGGGGCTTTGTCGGTTTGGACTGTTTCTCGACTCATCTTGTTTCTCCTTTCAGGACGGCTTCGTTTTGCGCGCGATTTTATACCGCGAAACATTCGACTCGCAATGAGGGTTTGTCTTTCTTGCACTTCTCCGGCAGTTGATGTTTCAATAGTCCATGAGATTGATCACTGCGCATCGGATCCTCATTGCCACCTCGGTTGTTTTTTTCTTCGGGTTTTCATTTTGGCAATTCAGCCGATATCTGGAATCCGCTGATGGCTGGGCATTGCTGCAAGGTATCTGCTATTTTTTTGTCGCCCTCGGCTTTGGCATCTATTTCATGAGTATCAAGAAATTGTAGGCTAATTGAGTTCTCGCGCCATGGAACCGATATCGTTTTTAGTCATTGTTAGCGAAGAAGAGATTCGCCGCGAGCGCCGCAGGGCGCGGGAGTTGCGTGCCGGCTCTTGGTGGAAGCGCAAGCGCGCCGCCGGCTCCTGTCATCACTGCGGCGGCAAATTTCCGCCGGCGGATCTGACGATGGATCACCTCGTGCCGATCATTCGCGGCGGCAAATCCACCAAGGGTAATATCGTGCCCAGTTGCCAAAAGTGCAATGCCGAACGAAAACACCGGCTGCCGTTTGAAGAAGCTCAGGACTAGAACAAAGTGAGCGTGAATCGTGATCGTGCCGGAGGATTGTCATTCCGGTAAAACGTTTGCCAAACGTGATGCGGGGCTTGTCTCATACTGTGATACGAATCCATCCGATTCTAAACCGAACCTGGATACCGTTCTTCAACGGTATCACGGCAGGAGTCCTTGCCACGCTGGGTGCGTTCGAATAGTATCGATGAGTCTGGAGGAATTCCAATGGCGACCGCGACTTTCCTGGTTAGGACGATGTCCGATACCGTTGAGACCGACATCCAGCGAGTTCTGACGATCACCACAGAGATATTGCCAAGATACGGAATGCATCCGTTGCCGTTCGAGCGGCTGCGAAAGATCGCCGACGGGCCTTTCGATCTCTTCCTGATCCCGTTGGTTTATGCCGAGGAGTACAAGACCAATCCCAACGTCGTTTTCGATGAAAAAAAACGGCTGGCAATTCGCACTCAGGCGCTGGAGATTGCCCGCAAACACGGTTTCGATACCAAATCGCCGAACTTCGTTCCAGGGATCGAGGAGTCGTTGAAAAAGACCCAAGCGGCCGGGCTGCGCAATGTGTTACTGACAACCGGCGGACGGCGTTATCAACATCACGCGATGGAGACTTTCGGTATTGGCAAATACTTCTCGGAAATCGTCGACCGCGATGAGACCTACTATGCCAAAGAACAAGGTCTGTACTATTTATTCAGACAACATAAACTGCCCAGCCTGAGAATTCTTCTCCTCACCGGTACCGCGTCCTACATCCGCGCGGGAAACAATGTCGACGGTTGCAAAGTCGCGGGAACCCAACTGGAGGTCGTCACTATCGCTCTCTCCAATGGATATTCCTACAACGATGAAGAGACGTTAGCGGCGGCCAAGCCCAATCTGCTGATTCATGGCGACGATGAGCTGTTGCCGAATTTGCAACAAAACGGGTTATTGCCCGAGGCATAGGCTCAACGTGGTGATCAACCGTTTGGACGGCTGCCGGCGCGCTGAAAGGAGCACCGATGTACGATCTCTTGCTTAAAGGTGGACGAGTCTATGACGGTTCGGCTATGCCGAGTTTCAACGGCGATATTGGCGTGGCGGGAGGAAGGATTGTCGACATCGGCCGGCTCAATGGATCGGCTAAGCGCACGTTGAAAGTCGATGGACTGGCTGTTGCGCCGGGATTTATCGATCCGCATACCCATCTCGACGCGCAGCTCCTCTGGGATCCTCTGGGTACCTCTTCATGTTTCCATGGGGTGACATCGGCCGTGGTGGGAAACTGCGGTCTGAGCCTGGCGCCATGCAAGCCGGAGGGCCGGGAGGCAGTGGTCAAAAGTTTTGTTCGTGTGGAAGCGATCAGCCGCAAGGTTCTCGAGGAAGGGATTGAATGGAAATGGGTGTCCACCAGCGAGTACCTCAACGTGCTGGGCTCCCGTCTGGGCATCAATGTCGCCGCGCTGATCGGACATATCGCCGTGCGCCATTACGTCATGGGAGAAGATGCCGTCGAGCGCGAAGCGATGCCGGACGAGATCGCTCAAATGCAACGCCTGGTCCGCGGCGGGATGGAGGCCGGCGCGGTGGGCTTCTCGACCAACCAGAACCCGCGGCACATGCGTGAGGACGGTAAGCCGGTGGCGAGCCGGCTGGCTACGAATGAAGAATTGCTCGCTTTGCTGCAGGTTCTTGGCGACATGAATGCCGGCGTGGTCCAGTTGAGCGGCGGCGGAGTCGATGCGCGGGGGCGAATTGCTTATGCATCCCAATTGGCGCGCGCCACCGGCCGGCCGGTACTGTGGCAAAGCATCAGTCACAGCTGGACGCGGCCCGATCATTGGAGAGGCATGCTTGAATCCACGGCCGAAGTTTTTTGCAACGAGGGCTTGCCGATCTATGCCATGACGCAAGCCAAACCGTTCGAGAATCGCTATACGCTGCTCGACGCGCAGTGCTTCGACGAATTTCCAACTTGGCGAGCCGCGATGTTTATGCCGGTTGAGCAGAGACAGAAAATCTTTGCCGATAATCAAGCGCGGCAAAAAATGCGCGCCGAGCTGAACGACCCGGCGCCATCGGTTTTTCCTAAGCGATGGGACGTGGTCTATGTCGACTACGCGAGCCTGCCGAAGAACAAGTGCCTCGAGGGGCGTACGGTGCAGGAGATTGCGCGCAGCGTGGGTAAAGAAGAAATGGATGCATTCTTGGACCTGGCTTTGGAAGAGAACCTCGAAACCCGCTTTTGCCACGTTACTACCCAGGGAGATCCCAAGGCAGTGTGTGAGATTCTCAAAAATCCTTTCGTCATGGTCGGTCAGTCCGACGCCGGCGCGCACATGGGTTATGACGCCAGGTTCGGCTATTGCACGACGTTTCTGGGCCGCTGGGTCCGCGACTACGGCATCATGAGTTTAGAGGAAGCGGTGTCGAAGCTCACGTTTCAAGTGGCCTCGGTTTTCGGTCTCCAGGATCGCGGGTTGTTAAGGCCGGGACTGGCGGCCGACATCGCAGTATTCGACCCGGCGACAATCAACACTGTGGCGCCGGAGTATGTTCGGGATCTCCCGGGAAACGAAAGGCGGATGATCCAGCGCGCTACGGGCGTGCATCACACCCTGGTAAACGGTCAAGTGGTCATCGAAAACGGCGCGGCGACGGGAGCTTATCCGGGGCAAGTTCTGCGGAATACCCCGCCACAACATTAAGAACGGGTGGTTCTTAGCTCGCAGGCGACATTGCCAAGCGCGCCAGCTCGGTTGATTGTCATTTGACCTGTCGTTCATTGCCCCAATCCCTGTGTCTGAATAATTTTGCAACCATCGGCGTTGTTTGAACCGAGAGAGCACATGGATACATTGAAATCTTTTCTAAGCGGGCGCGTACTTGTCAAAGTCGGCGATATCACCAAAGAGCAAGTGGATGCCATTGTCAACGCGGCTAATGGTAGTCTGATGGGTGGTGGCGGCGTGGATGGAGCGATCCATCGAGCCGGCGGGCCGGAGATACTAAAGGAATGCAAAGAATTTCGCCGAACCCAGTTTCCCGATGGGTTGCCCACGGGGCATGCGGTGATCACGACGGCGGGAAGGCTGCCCGCCAAGCATGTGATTCATACGGTCGGGCCGGTATATGGAAAGGGAGGCGCTGACAAAAAAGACTTGTTGGCTGCTTGTTACGCGAATTCTTTGGGCCTGGCGGTCGAGCACGGGCTTCAATCGATGGCTTTTCCGGCCATATCGACCGGTATCTATGGCTATCCGCTGGCAGAAGCGGCGCGGGTTTCGTCCGCAAGCGTCAAGGAATTTCTTCTGGCCGATGCGACGCTCCAGGAAGTCCGCATGATTTTCTTTGCGCCCGGCGATGCCGAGGCCTTCTTGAAAAATCAGACATTCCCGGATTAAGTGCTTGGCAGTGGTGGCTCAGGAGATTTCGGGAATGTCAAATTTTGCGCGTCCGGTTCACATCGGCATCGACGGAGTCTTTTACTCCCTGGCGCATGTGCCGCAGCTCGTGCGATTCGGCTCGAAACCGGCGCGGGAACTGGTTGACCGGCCGAGCCTGCAGGATGAGCTGAACGGAAGCCTCCGCTCTTTCACCGATGCTGTTGCGTATGCCGCGCACCAGACTTTCATCGGCAATCTGACGCCCGAGGCGCTCAGGGCATGCAAGGCGCCGTGGTTTGAAAATTCCATTGAAGGCGCAAGTGAAAAGGGCCGTTTCGGCGATCTCGTAGACCAAGGTTCTTTCTATCGGCTGCTCGCCCAGGCCGATCAGTTCAATCTGGTGTCGCTCGATCAACAATGGCTTGCCGGTTTGTCCCGTGGTGTTTCGGACGGCCAACGACTGCAGCTCCGGACCTCCGATCAAATCGCCGCGCTCATTCAGAAGGGCGCCCTGCCGCTGGGTTCCGGCAAGCGCATGGCCGGCTGCTTTGAGCCGGGCCACGCCGAAGATGTGAATCTCACGGCCGATATTTTGCTGGAAAACCTGGCGGCCAAAGCCACGGCCGCGCACGCGCTTAGTTCGCTGATGGCGTCGCTGCAGATGGCTCCCATGGACGTCGACTATGTCATCAGCTGCTCCGAAGAGGCGGTGGGGGACCGTTATAACCGTGGCGGTGGCAATTTAGCAAAGGCCATCGCCGAGCAAGCCGGCTGTATGAATGCGGCGGGCACCGACGTCAAATCTTTTTGCGCCGGACCGATGTATGCCATGGTGCACGGCGCGAGCCTGATTCAATCCGGTTTGTGCCGCAACGTGGCGGTCGTCGCCGGTGGTTCGCTGGCCAAACTCGGCATGAAGTTTCAATCGCATCTCGAAAAACGCATGCCGATATTGGAAGACGTTTTGGCAAGTTTCGCTGTCCTGTTGGGGCCGCCTAAAAAGAACCAACCCTGTCTCAGACTGAATTCGGCGTCGTTTCATCGTGTCGGCGCGGCGTCTTCGCCGCAAGGCATGGCCGAAGGTTTGGCCGAGGCGCCGCTTAAGAAACTGGGAATGAAACTTACCGATGTCGACCGCTACGCAGTGGAGCTGCATAACCCGGAAATCACCGTGCCCTCGGGAAGCGGCGATGTGCCGCGAACCAATTATCGGACGCTGGCGGCATTGGCGGTCATGCGCGGCCAGCTCAAAAAAGACCAAATGGAAGATTTCGTCCGCGATCGCGGCATGGTCGGTTATGCTCCGACACAGGGACATATTCCTTCGGCGGTCTCTTATCTCGGTCATGCGCTGGATGCATTGCGCGCCGGGCGCATCAAAAATTCATTGTTCATCTCGAAAGGAAGCTTGTTTCTCGGTAAGATGACGCAGCTGTCAGATGGTTGCTCTTTTTTGATCGAGAACGCAGAAGAGTCATGGAGGTCAAATGTTGAAGGGTAAGAAAGTGATCGCCATCGGCGAACGCGACGGAGTGCCGGGGCCCGTGATCGCCGAATGCCTGGAAGGCGGCGGTTTCGAAGTTGTCTTTCAGGTCACCGAGTGCTTTGTTTGAACCGCCGCGGGTGCGATGAACTTCGAGAATCAGGGAGTCATCAAGCGCCTGGCGGACCAGTATGGTCCGGAAAATCTAGCGGTGGTATTGGGCAACGGCGAAACCAGCGGGGTAGAAGTTTTCGCCGAAACCGTGACCGAGGGCGATCCGAGTTATGCGGGGCCGCTGGCCGGAGTCGCGCTGAAGATTCCCGTCTATCATGTATTGGAGCCGGAAGTGACTGAATCGGTGCCGGAGAATCTGCGGCAGGAAAAGCTAGAGCTCTCATCGCTCGTCATCGACGTTGAACCCATGCGGCAAGTGCTTCAGGCCTCACGGGAAAAGTTATCGACGGCGCGACTATGACATAGGGAAAATGAACTTCATTGAATAAGGAACAAGTAATGACTTTTAATCGCAAGCCGGTTGAGAATCTTCTCGCCGCCAAATCGGTGGCCATTGTCGGTGCATCACCCAAAGGCCGCTGGCCGATGGGCATCTATCGCAATCTCAAGAAGGCCTATGGCGGCAAAGTATTTTTGATCAATCCTAATTATCAAGAGATAGAAGCCAATCCATGTTATCCCAATCTCTCGGCGCTGCCCGCGGTGCCCGAAGAATTACTGATTTTGATTCCGACCCGAGCCGTGTTGGGTACTTTGGAAGAGGCGGCCAAGCTCGGGGTCAAGTCAGCCACCATCTATACCGCCGGCTTCGGCGAGGGTGACGACCCCAAAGGCAAAGAGCGCGCTCAAGCGATGAAGGATTTGTGCGAGCGCACGGGTTTTGTCATTTGCGGGCCGAACTGTATGGGCTCTTACTCCGTGCCCGAAGGACTGTGGACCTTCCCGACCTCGACGCCGCTATTGAAGAAAGGCCCGGTCGGTCTCATCTTCCAGAGCGGCGGATCGCTGGGCAACTGGATCAAAGGCGCGAGCGAGCGCGGCATCGGTTTTACCTACGCGGTCTCCAGCGGCAACGAAATCAGCCTCGATCTCGTCGATTATCTCTCGTTCCTGGTCGACGATCCACAGACCAAGGTGATCCTGCTGATGGCGGAGGGCATTCGCCGCCCCAACGAGTTTATGGCCGTTGCGGCTCAGGCGCTCAACAAAAACAAGCCGATCCTCGTCGTCAAACTCGGCCGCTCCGAGATGGGCAAGCGCCAGGCGATTTCCCACACCGGGGCATTGGCAGGGGCGGATGAAGTGTTCGACGCGGTGTGCAAACGGCTGGGTTTGATCCGTTGTCCGACATTGGAGGATCTAACGGAAATGACTTTGGCGTTCATGGGAGGCCGCTATCCGCGCGGCAGTCGCGCCGCTATCGTGGTCAATTCGGGCGGCATGAAAGGTCTTATCTGCGACCATGTCGAAGAGCTGGACACGAACCTGGCCCAGCTCAGTGACAAGACCAAAGACGCCGTGCGCCCGCTGATTCCGGCGGAACTGGCGGTCGAAAATCCACTGGAATGCGGCGTTGCCGGTTTCGGCGATGAGCAGGGCTTCGTCAATATTGTGAAGCTGCATGCCGAAGATGACGGCGTCGATTTACTCGCCATCCACGGTGAGTTGCCGCGTTTTCCTGAGAAACGAGAGGCGACCCTTTTTAAGCATCTCGCCGCCGCCACGGATAAGCCGATCCTTGCCTTCGCCCGATCAACATACAGTTGCACCGACGAGAGCCGAACCTTCCAGGACCAAGCGGGTATTCCATTTTTACAGGCGATCAAGCCCACCCTGCGCGCCCTGGCCGGTTTGGGCTTATACGGGGAGCGAAAACGGCTCGGAATTCCGAGTTTGCCGGCGGCAAACGGCAAAGCGGAGGATCTCGAAGGGGACAAGCTGAACACTTTGTTGCAAAGTCGCGGTATCGGTTTGCCGAAGCAAGCCCTAGTTGGGACCGCGGCTGACGCCGGCGTAAAGGCCAAAGAAATCGGCTTTCCAGTCGCGTTGAAACTCATCGCCGCGGAAGTGGTCCACAAAACCGAATCCGGCGCGGTGGTGCTTGGCTTGAAGAGCGCCGACGAAGTTGTCGCGGAAGGGCAAAAGCTTTTGACCAAAACGCTCGGCAGAGGCCATCTGCTGGTGCAGGAAATGGTTCAGGGCACTGAAGTATTGCTCGGCGCGCGCACGGATCCGCAATACGGTCCGTTTTTGATGGTCGGTCTCGGTGGCATTTTCGTTGAAGTCCTGAAAGACGTCGCGATTCGTTTGCTACCCGTCGATGAAAGAGAGGCGCGCGCAATGTTGCAAGATCTGCGCGGTTTTAAAGTGCTTCAAGGCGTTCGTGGACAAGGTCCGCGCGATATCGATGCGCTGGTGAACGCGATGGTCGGGCTGTCGGACATCTTCGCCGCGCATCGAAATCACCTGACGGACATGGAAATCAATCCCGTGATGGTGCGGGCGCAGGGCCGTGGAGTGGCGGCAGTCGACGTGCGGCTGGTTCGGCAGTAAACCGACGCGACCCCTGCGTCGATGGCGGAAGTAGCTAGCCTATTCTCCGGTAACCAACGTATTCGGCAGTTCGTCGCGGTCGTCCTCCTGGCGGGGAAAGTGAGCGGCTAAGATTTCGCTGCAGCGGTCAATGGCTTTGCAGAATGCATCGCAAGCATGACCGGATTTGAGGCCCGCCGTAAGAGTTTTTACAATTTCATCCCATGTGCCGGGTTCGACTTTTTCGTTGATTCCCCGGTCTGCCAGCACTTCGACCTGATGCTCTAACAGCGATACGAAAATCAGAATGCCGGTGTGGTCACGCGTGTAGTGAAGCCCGTGTTCGGTGAATGCGGCCATACAACGGTCGTTGACGGCTTCAGCGATTCGACTTTTCGCTACCAGCCGGCGCTTGACAGCAGGAATGCGGGCACTCAGAAAACCGAAGGTTGCGCCGATGACCGGCCAGAGATTGAGACGATAGGATTCCCATGGATCGTGCCAGAGCCAGCCTAAGAGCATTCCGAGAAAGAGGCCGGTAACAACTCCGAACAGTTCGATTTCGGTGTAACGTGCGCTGGACGTGACAAGCACCGGCACGATCTCGCCGGAGGTCTTGGCCTCCGCGTCGATAACGGCCTGGTGAATACGCTCCTGCTCCGCTTCGGTGAAAAAATTTTCTGCTCGCATGATCACCAACTACCTGAAGCCCCGCCGCCGCCGAATCCGCCGCCGCCGCCCCCGAAACCGCCACCTCCACCGAATCCTCCTCCCCGGCCAAAGCCACCGCCGAATCCACCCCCGAAGAAAGGGGGGTGACGCCGACCGCCGGTCGCCCACATCCCTTTTTTTCGTCGGGTCGCGGTCGACGCCATCGATGTGATTGCCAAGAACACAAACAAAATAGCCAGCAAAGCAACCGAGCTCCCAGAACCAGTGGGGTTCGTCGGTTTTTGACGGCCCGCGTCAGGAAGCGGCTCCTTCTTAATTACTTTCAACACGGCGTCGACGCCGGCGACAATACCACCGCCGTAATCACCGGCGCGAAAGCGGGGAACTACATACTGGCTGATGATCTGGTTTGCTATGGCGTCAGGCAAAACACCTTCCAAGCCGTATCCTACCTCAAGACGCAAACGGCGATCCTTGGGAACAACGATAAAGATGACGCCGTTATCAAAGCCCTTTTGGCCGATTTTCCAATTATCCGCCACGCGGATGCTGAAACCTTCGATGGAGTCGCCTTCGAGCGAAGGAACTGTCAGCACGGCGACCTGATGGCCGGTCTCTTTTTCAAACTGTGCGAGTCGATCTTCTAAGGTGTGAGTTTGATCTGCGGAAAGAATCTTAGCGTAGTCGTTAACACGGCCGCGCAGGGGTGGAACTTCGAGGGCGTACGCCAAAGCCGATGCCAGGCAAAGCAAGAGAACGCTGAATGCTAAAGCGCGATGCGGCTTAGGATTCATGTTGCACCTTCCGATCGTGAAAATGTCCGCGCAAGTTTCGCAATCGCTTAGGTGAATTAAAATTTTACCTGTGGGGGTCTCTGGGCGCCCTCGTCGGCGGTGAAGGTCGGCCGAACCTCGAGTCCCAAGAGGAATTTTGCCGTCAAATTAGTCGGAAACGACCGCACGCTGGTGTTGTATTGAGCGACTCGTTCGATGTAGCGTTTGCGTGCGACCGTGATACGGTTTTCGGTACCCTCGAGTTGAGCTTGTAAATTTTGAAAGTTTTGGTTGGCTTTTAACTCCGGATAACGTTCGACCACGACCAGCAACCGGGACAAGGCGCTGGAGAGCTGGCTTTGCGCCTGCTCGAATTTCTTGAAAGCTTCCGGATTGTTGAGCGAATTAGCATCGATTTTAGCCGATGTGGCGGCACTTCGGGCTTCGATCACCTGTGTAAGGGTGTCTTGTTCAAACTGCGCTGCGCCCTTGACCGTTGCGACCAAATTCGGCACGAGATCGGCCCGGCGTTGATACTGATTCTGAACTTCCGCCCAGGCGCCTTTCACGTCTTCATCCAGCCCCTGAAGGCTGTTGTAACCGCAACCTGTGGCGGTGAGCAGGAGCACGACCGAAAAAAGATTCAGTAATTTCGAGCGGGATGTGAGTGAGCGCATGGATACAGGCCCCTTTCTATTGTCATCAAATCTAAAGAGAAGAATGGCAAAGGGCAATAGGGGGCGATCAAGAGGGTGCTGGCACCGGGCTGTGCGCCGCTCTATTTGGGCCGCAAAAATAGCAAGGGCCTACCGTACAGGTAGGCCCTTGAACAAACCTAGCTACAGTTGTTGCGGTTAAATACTAGCCCTGAGCTTGCGCTCCCACTTGGGGGCGCCACTTATCAAAGCGCCTTTCGACCCGCGTCAGCAACTCCATGCCGATCATCCCGGTCAGCGCGAAGATGAGGACACCGACAAAAACCTTATCGGTTTGGAAGGTCGCGCCGGCAACCGTGATCATAAAGCCAATGCCGGCGGTAGCGGCATAAAGCTCGCCGACCATAACACCGACGATGGCCCTGCCAAGCCCAAGCCTCAATCCGGTGAGTATGAAAGGAATCGTCGAAGGCAGCACGACCGTCTTGAATAGCATCCACTCCGAAGCGCCAAAGCTACGCGCGGCAGTAAGAAGATTGTATGGCGTGGTTTTAACTCCGTCGCGCGTGTTGATCAGGATGGGGAAGACTGCGCCCAGAAAGATGATACCAACCTTTGAGAGTATGCCGATTCCCAACCAGATGATCACCAATGGCAAGAGCGCCACGCGCGGGGTCGCGTTCATCGCATTAATAAACGGGTCGAAGATATAGCTCGCCCTCTTATACCAGCCGACCATGATGCCAAAGGGAACAGCGACAACGGCTGATAGAAAGTAGCCCCAGAAAAGCTCCAGACCGCTGACGTATAGGTCATTGTATATTTCCCCGGAGCCGAACATCTGAACCGCGGCGTTGAAAATGAGGGAAGGCGCGCTCATGAACATGGGATTGATCAATTGAAGGGTGTTGCCGACGAGCTCCCAGACGACCAAGAAGGTCACCACGCCTGCTGTGCCAAGAATTTTCTTCTCGTTGTTGAGATAAAATTTGTAGAGTTTTGACGCTTCGGCAACCCTTACGTCAAGTAACAGCTCTTCAGCCGATTGATCAGCCATGGTTTGTATCCTTTCGCGGTTTATGGGTCACATCTGGATCCAACGATTCTAAAGCCGTCATGCGTGAGTCTTTTATGAGACTGTTAAGCACCTTCACAAACGTGGGACCGGCGACCTGAAGCTCTTCCAGGTGGTGCAGTGAAAGCTTTTGAAGAAATTTTTCCCCGGCATGCGTCAGCTTAACCAAAACTCGTCGCTTATCGTCGGTGTCCCGTAGCCGGCACAGAAAGCCTCGGTCCACCAACCGGTCGATGAGCTCGACGGTACTGTGGTGCTGCAGTTGCATTCTTTCCGCCAATACTCCGATAGTCGGTCTAGCTTCGTCGGGTAGCCCTCTAAGAGCCAATAGGAGCTGGTGTTGCTGCGGTTCTATGCCGGCCTTTCGCGCCGCATTCTCGCTAAATCGTATGAACTTGCGTATCTGGTAACGCAGTTCCGACATTGCTTTGAAATTAGGCAATTTATCTTGACCGGACATAAATAACATCGGCTTGCGATACTATCGTGATACGATATGTAGTCAACCGGCAGAGCTTTGTCAACTACAAACCATGAATTTTTATCCATCTCTTTTTCGCGTTAGAACCCGCTCAAATTAGTGCCGATCGGCCGTCTGTCTCAGCAGAAACGTACGCTCCGTGCATTTTCCTACGTTCCACATTCACCGGCGATATTGACTTTGGGCGAAATTTCCCTTAAACAAATTGTTCGGGAAAATTTATGAAATATGCAGTCATTAGAACGGGTGGGAAGCAGTACCGGGTGTCCGAAGGGGATCTCGTTAAGCTTGAAAAGCTTAACGGCGACGTGGGCGAGAAGATAACTCTGGCGGACGTGTTGTTCATCGGTGGCAATGGCGAAGCAAAGATTGGCTCTCCGCTGGTAGAAAACGCCAGCGTTACCGGGCAGATTGTGAGCCAGGCCAAAGCGAAGAAGGTACTGGTTTTCAAGAAAAAAAGACGCAAGAGTTACAGTCGTCAAAGAGGCCATCGGCAGCATCAAACAACGCTTAAAATCACCGCAATCGACGGCTAACTGTTAAAGGAAATTGATATGGCACACAAGAAAGCTGGAGGAAGCTCCCGCAATGGGCGCGATAGCAAGGGTCAACGTCGCGGTGTGAAAGTGTTCGGCGGTGAGGCGGTGCGGGCGGGAAATATCATCATCCGCCAACTCGGCACGCGTATTCACCCCGGCAGAAACGTCGGCATGGGCCGCGATTACACTTTATTTGCCTTAATCGACGGCGTGGTTAACTTCGACCGGCTCGATCGATCGCGCAAGCGCGTTAACGTCCTTCCTGCTCAATAGCTTTTTGTCGCCGCGAATGGAAAGCCCCGCAAGGGGCTTTTTTTTTGCCCGCGAGAAGGAGATGATAGAGTCAGTGTGCGAGTTCATAGGTAAAACAGAATTCAGGGTTCGGAAGCAAAAGAGCAAATCGGCATTGAAGTTTGACAAGGCAATCTCGATTCCGCTCTTGGGTTTAGCCTGTTAAAGTTTCTCTATAGCCATGAAGTTTATCGACGAAACCAAAATTCGAGTGATTGCTGGTGACGGCGGCCGGGGTTGCGTCAGCTTTCGGCGCGAGAAGTTTGTTCCACGTGGCGGCCCTGATGGCGGTAATGGCGGTGCTGGCGGTGACGTGATCGCGCTAGCGGATCCGCAGTTAACTACTCTACTCGATCTCCGCTATCACAAGGAATGCAAAGCCGGCCGGGGCCAACACGGAATGGGCAGCGATTGCCATGGGAGGCGTGGCGAGGACTTCGTGGTTAAGGTTCCAGTGGGCACGATCATTCGGGACGGGCGAACCGGGGAGACTTTAGGCGATCTGAATACGGCCGGCGATCGCATTGTTATCGCTGCCGGCGGGCGCGGCGGTAAAGGCAATGCGCACTTCGGGTCCTCGACTAATCGAAGTCCGCGCTTTGCCCAACCTGGTGAACCGGGTGAGGATCGCGAACTGGAAATTGAACTGCGGCTTTTGGCCGATGTCGGTATTATCGGCTTGCCCAATGCCGGTAAGTCGACTTTGATTTCGGTTATTTCCGCAGTGCGGCCCAAAATCGCCGATTATCCCTTTACGACCTTGGTTCCCAATCTCGGGGTGGTCAGCTATGACGAAGGAAAGAGTTTCGTCGTAGCGGATATTCCGGGCTTGATCGAAGGTGCGCATGAAGGACATGGATTGGGCGACAAGTTCTTAAGGCATGTGACCCGGACCAGTATGCTCATTCACTTGCTCGACGCGGTGACGATCGATCCGGAAAACCCACTTGACGACTGGTTGACAATCAATCGAGAGTTGGAGCTTTTCGATCCGGAATTGGCGGCGAAGCCGCAAATCGTCGTGGCCAATAAAATCGATATTCCGGAAGCGAGGGCGAATGCAAAGGCGATCGAGGAGAAGTTGCCGGAGCGGTATCGACCGCTCCATTTGATTTCCGCCGTGACCGGTGAAGGAGTGCGCCGGCTTGTGCAAAAGGTCGGCATGTATCTTGACGAGGCAAGGCGCTTGAAGGAAAAAGCCGGTGACGCAGCGGGATCATAAAAAGCCGATTTTGCGCCGGGCCCGGCGGATTGTTGTCAAGATCGGCAGCCAGATTCTTTCTTCTGCGACCGGTATACAAGAAGCACGAGTCGAGGGGTTGGTGTCTGAGCTGGCGGTGCTGCACAATCAAGGCAAAGAAATCGTCGTGGTCAGCTCCGGCGCGGTGGCGGCCGGAATGACCCAACTCGGCCGTAAAGAGCGGCCTCAAACGATCCCGGAGAAACAGGCGCTCGCGGCCGTCGGCCAGATCAGGTTGATGGCGCTCTATGAGCGCGCCTTCGCCAGGTTCGACAAAAACGTTGCGCAACTTCTGCTCACGCATGAAGATCTCGCCAACCGGCAACGCTACCTTAACGCCAAACATACGTTCCAAATGCTGTTGCAATCGTCGATCATTGCCATCGTCAATGAAAACGACACGGTCGCCGTCGAGGAGATGAAATTCGGCGACAATGACCATCTGTCGGCGCTGGTGGCGACCCTGCTGGGAGCCGATCTCCTGATTATATTGAGCGATGTCCAGGGCGTTTACGATCGCGATCCTCGTCTGCATCGCGACGCTGTTCTGATTCCTCTGATCGAGGACATTAAAGAAATTAAAACGAAGGTAATCGGCGCCAGTCGAAGTACTTTTGGCACGGGCGGTATGGCGACGAAAATCGGCGCGGCGGAAGAGGCGGCGGCCGCGGGCATTCCGACCGTGATTGCCAGCGGGCTGATCGACGGTTCAATTACTCGCGTGTTTGATCCAAAGGAAGAAGCCGGCACGCTCGTTCTTGCGGACGATAACCGGTTAACCAGTCGCAAGCATTGGATCGCATATAACCTGAAGCCCGCAGGTGACATCGTTGTTGATCCGGGCGCTCATGAAGCTCTGGTACAAAAGAAGACAAGCCTGTTGCCGTCAGGACTCAAAGAAGTGCGCGGCGCGTTCGGCGTCGGCGAGTGCGTGCGCTGCCTGGATCTCGATGGCCGGGAGTTTGCGCGCGGCTTGATTAATTATAGCGCGCAGGAGTTGAATCAGATCAAAGGATTGCATACAAGCAGGATTGAAAAAGTGCTGGGCTACAAGCCCTTTGACGAGATTATCCATCGGGACGATCTGGTTTTGTTGTAAAAGGAAAGACCAAGTGAACACGCCGTCATTCACGGACCAGGCGATCGAGCTGGGCAAGCGGGCGAAGGCCGCTGCGCGCCGGTTGGCGGCGCTTTCTTCGGAAGAAAAAAATCGCGCACTCAATCTGATGGCTGACCGCCTCGAAGCTCAAGGCGCTTTCTTGATCGAAGAGAATCGACAGGATCTGGAATCCGCCAAGAAGGCGGGGATTACCGGCGCCATTCTCGATCGCATCACGCTCGATCCTGGCCGGGTCCAAGCAATGGCCAAGGGGCTGCGAGATGTCGCTATTTTGCCGGACCCGGTGCGCGAAATGGTTAAAATGTGGCGGCGGCCCAATGGCCTCCAAGTGGGCAGGATGCGCATCCCGCTGGGGGTCATTGCAATCATTTACGAAGCTCGCCCCAATGTCACGGCCGATGCCGCTGCGCTGTGTCTGAAATCCGGCAACGCCGTGATCCTTAGAGGTGGGAGCGAGGCGCACCGCTCGAACCATGCCATAGGTAAAGTGCTGCAGTCTGCGTGCGCCGAAACGCGTGTGCCGAGCGAGGCTGTTCAGGTGGTGCAGTCCAAGGATCGCGCCTTGGTTCATGAGCTGCTCCAGTTGGAATCGTACATCGATCTCATTATCCCGCGCGGCGGCGAGGAATTGATTCGCGCGGTCGTGGCGAATTCCAAGGTCCCCGTTATCAAGCACTACAAAGGCGTTTGTCACGTCTACGTCGATAGCGATGCGGCGCTCGAGATGGCCGAGCGCATTTGTATGAACGCCAAGGTTCAACGACCGTCGGTTTGCAACGCCATGGAGACTTTGCTTGTTCATGAAACCATCGCGCCGAAATTCCTGCCGTCGATGATTGCGAAATTGCAGGCCGCTGGCGTCGAGATCCGTGGCTGCGAAAAAACTCGCGCGCTGGGTTCCGGCATTAAAGGCGCCAAGGAGGAGGACTGGAGCGCCGAGTATCTTGATCTGATTCTTGCCGTACGAGTCGTGAAAGACTTGGATGACGCCATCGCTCACATCGAACGCTATGGTTCCGAGCATACGGAGTCGATCATTACGACAAACTATCAGAAATCCCGAGAGTTCATTGACCGGGTCAACTCTTCGGCGGTGATGGTCAACGCTTCGACACGATTCAATGACGGCGGAGAGCTGGGGCTCGGAGCCGAGATCGGCATAAGCACCAGTAAGATTCATGCCTTCGGGCCGATGGGCTTGGAAGAACTAACGACAACGAAGTTCGTGGTGTTGGGGGATGGGCAGATCCGCGAATGATCCGACGATGAAAAAACCCCATCTACTGCATTTCACTCGACTCGCCCGCTGCAACGTGCCTAAATGGCACGTCTTCGGTCGCGAACTCTTCGTGCGGCCTGTGTCTAAGGTCCTTTTGATCGGTGCGGGGAAAGGCGATATCGAGTTTCCATGAGGATCGGCCTCTTTGGCGGCACCTTCGATCCGATCCATTGGGGCCATCTGCGCAGCGCGGAGGAGGTCCGAGAAGCCTTTGACCTCGACCGTGTTCTGTTTGTTCCTGCATCGATTCCACCGCACAAAAGAGGACAAACTCAAACGCCGGCGCGAGATCGTCTCCAAATGGTGCGCTTGGCGGTCGCCAAGAATTCACGTTTCACGGTATCAACGGTGGAGATTGCGCGGCCTGGAGTTTCGTACTCCATCGATACGATTCGTCATTTCGCCGAAGATCAACATCAGGGGGATTCACTTTACTTCATCATCGGATTGGACGCATTTCGCGAAATCGGCACTTGGAAGGATTTTGCACAGATTTTTCCGCTTTGTAACTTCATCGTAACGTCACGGCCGGGTAATGGGGACTCGAACCCGTTGCGGGGAAATTCCATTGCCGTACGTAGGCTGTTTTGTTATGATTTTAAGCAGAAGATCTATCATCATAGGTGCGGTACGTCGGTCCATTTTTTGAAACTTACTGACTTTGCCGTTTCGGCTTCGGATATTCGCGAACGGGTGAAACAGGGAAAGTCGATCCGGTATCTGGTGCCTTCCGCCGTGGAGGCCTACATCAAAAAACAAGGGCTGTACCGATTAGACGAAGGGAGCAAATGAGCAAATCGGCGGAGCAAAGCTCGGAGCAAAGAGCGCTGGTACTTGTTGGCGCTGCATTGGAAAAGAAGGCGTCGCAACTGGTTCTGTTAGAGGTTCGAGAATTTACTTCCATCGGTGATTATTTCATCATTTGCTCTGGCCGATCCGATCGGCAGGTCCAAAGCATCGCCCAGGGAATTCAAGAGAGCGCGCGTGAATCGGGATTTACCCCGATCTCTGTTGAAGGCGTGAGCCGAGGCCATTGGGTGTTAATGGATTTTGCCGATGTCGTCGTGCATATTTTTTACCAGCCGGTGCGCGAGTTTTACGACTTGGACGGACTTTGGGCGGACGCGCCGAAAGTCCAGCTGCCTGAGCCTTACTCGACTTTGGTTCATCAATTTCAGATCGCCGCGGAGCAGCACTCGTAACTCTCGCGCGATGCGGGTTCTTTGCACTCAATGAAAGATCGAGTGCGCTAAAAGCAGCCAAGATAGAAAGGAAAGACCGTGGGTACGAATCAGCCGGTTATTCTCATCGTCCTGGATGGATTCGGCATCAATCCAAGGAAGGAAGGCAACGCTATCGCCAATGCTTCAATGCCCAATATGGATTCGATGTTAGGGAACTATCCCACGTCCAGTCTTTCTATGTCCGGCTTGGACGTCGGTCTACCCGAAGGCCAGATGGGCAACTCCGAAGTCGGCCATATGATCCTTGGCGCCGGACGGGTCGTTTATCAAGACCTGACGCTGATTCATAAAGATATCGACGAAGGCAAATTTTATCACAATCGAATTCTCCTGGACGCTTTAAGAAAGACGCGGGATGCCAAAGGCCGGCTCCATTTAATGGGCCTTTTGGGAGATGGCGGTGTTCACAGCCACCAGCGCCATATGGAAGCGTTGCTCGACATGGCCCAACGAGAAAAAATCGGCGCCGTCTACCTCCATTTATTTCTCGACGGTCGCGACACTCCGCCCAACAGCGCCGAGCAATTCATGCTCGATCTCAATGAAAAGTTAAAGGTCTGGCCGCACGTAAAGATCGCCACTGTATGCGGCCGGTATTATGCGATGGATCGCGATAAACGCTGGGATAGAGTCGAGAAAGCCTATCTCTGCCTCACCGAGGGTGCCGGCAATGAGGCTGATTCGGCGATGGATGCCATTCGTCACAGTTACCAAGAGCATATCACAGACGAATTCGTTCTGCCGACGGTCATCAGAGATTCCGTTCCCCAAGGGTTGATCCGAGACGGCGATGGCGTGATCTTTTTCAACTTCCGCGCCGACCGGGCACGCGAGCTCACTCGCGCGCTGATCGACCCGGATTTCAAGGAGTTTCCCCGCAAACGCCGCATTGATCTCGCGACCTATACAACGATGACCCAGTATGACGAGACCTTCAAAGTGCCGGTGGCTTATCCGCCTCGCGAGTTGCGCAAAATTCTCGGCGAGGTTGTGAGCGGGCATGGGATCCGGCAATTGCGTATCGCCGAAACCGAGAAGTACGCGCACGTGACCTACTTTTTTAACGGCGGCGAAGAAAAAGAGTTTCCCGGCGAGCAACGCATTCTTATTCCGTCGCCCAAAGATGTGGCGACCTACGATCTCAAACCCGAGATGAGCGCCCGGCAAGTCACCGAAGCAATGGTGAAAAAGTTTAGCGCCGAAGACATCGGCCTGGTTATCGCGAATTTCGCCAACGCCGATATGGTCGGTCACACCGGAAACTTCGACGCCTCGGTAAAGGCCTGCGAGGTCATCGACGAGTGCCTCGGCAAAGTGGTGGCTGCGGCGCTGAGCAAGAAGGCGCGGGTCGTCATCACGGCCGATCACGGCAATATCGAGCAGCTGATCGACTACGATACCGGCATGCCGCACACAGCGCACACGATGAACCGCGTGCCGGTCATTGTGATCGACGAAGAAAACAGAAAAAGCCGGCTCAACGAAGGAAGCGCCATCGATGTCGCGCCGACGGTTTTACAGCTTCTCGGGTTGCCGCAACCTCAAGCGATGACTGGTCACTCTCTGATCGTCGATTCGTAAACCGGCCGCCGCGCGAGGCCTGGATTGATGCCGCTTGCTTCCATCCTGTTGCCGTAGAGTTGACAGGCAGCTATGACACCCGGTTGCCAACAAACATTTGCCGATCGCCTCGACTGGCTGGTCGATTGGCTTTATCCTCCCCGCTGCCGATCGTGCGGCGCTCGCATCCACGGCCGCGATGCCGAATATTTCTGTTCGGTCTGCTGGTCCCACATCCAACTCGTCTCGCATCCGTTGTGCACGATTTGCGGCCGGCCCTTTCCCAATGCGAGCGGCGATGATCATGCGTGCGGGGTTTGTCTGGAGCGCAATCCGCACTTTGTTCGAGCGCATGCCTGGGCCTGTTATCCGAGAGAAGAGATGGCGGAACATCCGCTTCGGCAGGTGATTCAAAAATTCAAATATGGACGCAAGGTCGCGTTGGGCAAACCTCTAGGGCAGCTTATGGCGCGCGGCTGTGAGGAGTTTCTTGGTCAATGTCATGTCGAAATGATCGTTCCTGTGCCGCTGCATCCGAAGCGACTGCGCTGGCGCGGCTTTAACCAATCCGGACTGCTGGCACGACAAATCAGCAGTGTCTATAACATTCCCTTGGATCATTTTGTTCTTTACCGTAACAAGGACACACCGCCGCAAACGCAGCTCACCGAAGAGGACCGTCGCAAGAACATGCGCGGCGCGTTCGCATTGAATCCGCGAAAATCGATCACGGATAAATGCCTGTTATTGGTAGACGACGTCTATACTTCAGGTGCTACCGTTAACGAATGCAGCCGCGTGCTGAAGCAGGGCGGCGCCGGAGAGATTTATGTGATCACTCTCGCACGCGCGGTGTATTGATGACGGGTTCCAACAGTTCCAATCGTTCAAGTTGTTCCAGTTATGGGATGTTGAGATAAACTTGGACCGGTTGTTTTTATCTCTCGTGTTTGAACTACTGGAACGACTGAAACGATTGGAACTAGGGGAACTGAATTGTGTCTTATGAAGAGATGGGATCGGCAACATGCTGTTAGACCCGGCGCCGATCAGCCGTCGAGTTTTTTAAGAGAAATTCTCGACCGTAACGGTTGGCAGATTCCGCCCGGTCTGGCATTGGACATGGCAACAGGGAACGGCCGCAACGCGCTTTTTCTGGCCGAGCGGGGTTTTACTGTGATTGGGATCGATGTTTCGTCAATTGCTTTGGAAGAAGCGCGCCGGCGCGCGGCTGAAAAGTTTCTCCAAATAACCTGGCGGCGGGCGGATCTGGAACAAATGCAACTCCCGCACGAAGCCTATGATCTGATCGTGAATTTTAATTATTTGCAGCGGTCGTTGATCCCGCACATCAAGAAATCTCTCAAGGTCGGCGGGCACGTCATTTTCGAAACCTTCCTAATCGATCAACAAGCCATTGGCCATCCCAAAAATCCCGCCTACTTGCTTCAACACAACG
>WHTF01000199.1 GCA_009379725.1 Deltaproteobacteria bacterium | reverse complement strand
GGTCGCGACCACTACCTTCAACGGCGCATTCGCCCTGGCGATGCTCACCAGGGCGGCGCTAAAGGAAATTAAACGAGTTTGCCGACCCGAAGGAAGAGTGCTTCTGCTGGAGCATGGCCGGAGCAATCGCGAACGGCTTGGCCGCTGGCAGGATCGCCATGCAGACAAATTTGCCAAGCCACTCGGCTGTCACTGGAATCGCGAACCATTGGAGCTTATTAAAGATGCAGGTTTGAAAGTTGTAAGATCGCGACGAACCTTCTTCGGGATTTTTCATCATATTGAAGCTAAACCTGGCCCGACCTAATCCGTCCGAACCAAGATACTATTCGTCTGGAGGTGCGGCGGTCTAGTTGATAGATTAAGTAAACAATACCGACTCGGGTTGTAACCAATGCCATGGGTCTGAGGGCAAAGGAGACGGGACGTCAGCCGTTCGGATCTTTAGCTTTTAATTAGAAAAGGAAAGTTTATGTCGGATCAGGTCGAGTTGAAAATAAACGATAAGAGCCCCGCGATCTCATCTAACGAAGCAGTCGCAGTAGGAGAGCCTGATGTGCCACAACCCAAAAAGAAAACGGCGTTCAAGGGTATGCTCATGATGGCGATATGCTGCGCAGCGCCGTTCCTTCTTTTGACCGCTATCCCTTTTCTTGCTGTTACCTTCGGTTCATTCGCTGCTGTGGGAGTCGGCTTACTTAGCATTGTTGCATTACTGGCCTGTCCAGTCGGCATGTATCTCATGATGCGCAGGATGATGATCAATAAGAAGTAACCTTTGGGAAAAGAGGGGAAGGGGAGATTTGTGACGCAATGACGCGCGAAGTATGCCGCGAACTTCAGAGTCAGGACACTGGTGATGTGGCAACCTAGTTGATAGTTTAAGGAACAATATGGATGCGTGTTGTGAAACAAAAGCAGAAGAGCTAAACGCGCTGCGCGGTAAGCACAAAACCGTTCTCATCGTTGTATTAGCGATCAATGCTGTTCTCTTCGTCGTCGAAGGCGCCGCCGGGCTGCTGGCAAATTCGACCGCTCTGCTCGCCGACTCTCTGGACATGCTCGGAGACTCACTGGTATATGGATTCAGTCTGTATGTGCTTTGGCGCAGTGCGGCATGGAAGGCGAAGGCTGCCATTTTCAAAGGCGCAATAATGGCCGTGTTCGGCATCGCGGTTTTGATGGAAGCAGTTTATAAAATCCTAGCAGGCGTCGTGCCTGCCGCGGAAGTGATGGGGATTATCGGCCTGCTCGTTTTGCTCGGCAATGGATTCTGTTTTCTTCTGCTCTATCGCCACCGCTCCGACGATCTGAACATGCGCTCGACCTGGCTCTGCTCCCGCAATGATATTATCGCCAATGTCTCGGTGCTTGCGGCGGCAGCCGCCGTGATTATCTTTAACTCTCACTGGCCGGATGTCATAGTCGGAGTATCCATTGCGGCGTTGTTCGTGAAAAGTGCCTTCACGGTTCTGGGCGAGTCTTTTGCAGAGCTACACAAATTAAAATCTGCAGCGGTCACGTAATGCCAATCGGATATGGGGCATATGGCTGATAGCTCATGGCATATAGATTCGACTATACGCTATAAGCCATACGCTAGAAGTCACCTATGAAAGTGAGCAGCGCATGAAGAGAAGAGATTTTTTAGCCACCGGATTACTGGCAGTTAGTGCTGTGGTGCTTGCCGGCTGCGGTGGAAGCGGAGCGGCAGAACATCGCTATAAGCTAGCTCCTGAAAGCGTCCTGCCGATCGATATCAGAAAAGCCCCCGACGAAGTCCGCGAAGCCTATCTATTTGCCATTGCCAATCGGGATACTCTCCGTTACATCCCTTGTTACTGCGGCTGCGGGTCAGACGGCCATACGAGCAATGCATCATGCTACGTCAAAGACAGCTCAACTGCCGATAATCTTGTCTTTGATCGAATGAGCCTCGCTTGAGGCATCTGCATAGGCATCACGCGTGACGTGATGAAGATGATGGATGAAGGTAAAACGCTTAAGCAGATGCGAGCGCAAATTGAAAATAAGTATAGCAAGTATGGGCCGCCCACGCCGACACCTCCGGTTCCATAATGGACCGGGCCTCGCAATAGCAAGCTTCCTTGGCAGCCATACTCGGACCGGTGTGGCGGTCATTGGGGAGAGATGAAGAGTATGCCTGAATTCGCCCCCGCGCTTAAAATTGTTATCGGTGGCGTAGTGGCCGCTGTCTTTGTAGCACTGTTCATAGTCGAGACAAGTTTTTCGCTGCGCCAAGCAAAAAAGTCAAAAGCAAAACGCTTCTTCATCAATGTGGGTGTTTCAGGCTTGGCCCTCGCGACGGGTGCATATATTGTGGCGCCCGCTGCTATCGGGTTATCGGCCCGCTCTTCAGAAAATTCTTTCAGTTTGCTGCACGTAGTTCGTTTGCCGTTCGCTGCCGAGTTCGTCCTGGGATTTTTATTGATGGATCTTACTTTCTACTATTGGCATCGTGCCAATCACTCTTTTCCATTGCTTTGGCGCTTTCACAACGTGCACCATGTGGATCCGGACCTGGATGTCTCGACATCCTTTCGCTTCCACTTCGGTGAGGTTCTCTACTCGTTAGGTTTTAGGGCGCTTCAGGTTTACTTGTTAGGAATTTCGGTGCTGACTTATCTGGTCTATGAATTGGTTTTCCAGTGCGCCACCCTGTTTCACCACAGCAATGTGCGGCTACCCATAAAATTGGAGCGAGGAATTAACAAAATTATCGTTACGCCGCGCATGCATGGTATTCACCATTCCATTGTAAAAGACGAGACGAACTCAAACTATTCGGTGATTTTCGGGTGGTGGGATCTGCTGCATGGAACCATAAGGCTCAATGTAAGGCAATCCGACATTGTCATCGGAGTGCCGGCATATATGGCCCCAGACGATAATAGATTTTTGAATCTGCTCATCTTGCCGTTCCGCAAACAAAGACAATACTGGAGTCTGACAGATGGGAAACAAGCTCAAAGGGGACTGAATTTGAATGATAAAAAAAATTTCCTCCTGCCGTGACGATCTCCGGTTGGACCTTAACCATGAAATGAAGCCAATGTGAATCGCCGTTTCGGTGAGTTGGGACCGGGAACCAGATTCGTGGCACCTGGTTGTCAGGACGCGGTGGACGAATCCCGTTAACTGCGCTATAGCTAACGAGGTCTTATGTTACGGGTAAAATGTTTTCCACTCCGATTGGGCATCATCGCGAGTTTGGTATTAGTGGGTCTTCTCCTGCCCGCTCTGCATTTTCACCCATCCTATGAGCATGGTCATGGAACTCACTCTGCCCATCAACATGGAGCCGTTCATGCCGACTTTTTAGCCGTTTTGGACCACGGTTCGAAAGAGGATACGGGCGATCATAATGTTTTTAATGTCACGGCGTTTGAACCTGCCTGGTCACCTGACCAGATTAGCCTAGTTGCGCTCACTTCTTCGAGTCAAATCTCGTTCAAAGCTCTCCAAGGTTATTCAATTCTCGTTGATTACGACGATGGAGTAACTTCCTCCCGAAGTCTGTTTTACAGAGCAATTCATAAACAAGACCATCCATCGCCTATCAGAGAATTCCACCCGAGCCTCGGTTCTCCACGTTCCCCTCCGCTGTCGGCATAGTTTTCTGTTCTTTATTTAATTCTAAAGAAGACATCGTTGTTTTCTCGGGGAACGGCTTCGCTGCCGCCGGCGAGGCATTTCCCTACGACCGGAGGATTATCCAATGACGCGGAGATTTTATGCCTGGGGCATACTTGTCTTATTGGCTCTTGCGAGCTGCACTTATCAGCACTCAGAAGCTGAAAATGCTCCAGATGAGACCGTAAGCATTACTAAGTGGACGGACAAGACCGAGCTTTTTGTTGAATTTTCTCCTCTGCTGGTAGGCAAAGAGACGCCGTTTGCCGCACACCTTACAGATCTGAAAACCTTCAAGCCGGTCGCCGATGGAACGCTCAGAGTCGTTCTCACGCGGGAGAAAGGAAGAGAGGCAGCCGCCGTGGCAAAAGCTCCCACTGTCGCGGGAATCTATCGGCCGGTGATCAAGGTCGATGAGCCAGGTTCTTATCGTCTTGTGTTCCATCGGTATCGTTCCGGCACGGAGGAAATTTACGATTCGATCGACGCCGGAGAGATAGAAGTGCTGGAGAAACAACAAGCCGCCCGGCAACAGGCTGAAAGGCCGCAGGCCAAAGGCATCACATTTCTCAAGGAACAACAGTGGCGCATGGATTTCGCAACTGACGCGGTCGGTGAAAAAGATCTCTCGGTACTTTTGAAAATGACTGCCGAAGTAAAGCCGGCAGCGGCCGGGCAAGTGCAAATCGTAGCTCCTGTCGCAGGGAGAGTTATGATCGCGGCTAGAGGGGTGCCTGTCCCCGGTCAGAAAGTTAAGCAAGGAGAGGATCTCGCCGTCATTCTCCCGCTACCCGGTAAGAACAGAGTTGAGCTGGACGCGGATACTAGAGCGGTCAATTCAGAGCTGGAAGCTGCTGAGAAAGAGTTACAACGAGTCGAAGAACTCTACAAAGACAAAATTGTCGCTCGCAAAAGGCTGGAGCAGTCGCAGACAGAAGTAGCAGTGCGGAAGGCTCGTTTGGACGCGGCTCGCTCACAGCTCAGTTTGCTCGATGGTTCTGAAAAATTCGCGTCGGGTAGTCGCGGACAATTTTCTCTCCGATCGCCGATATCCGGCACCATTGTCGCGGCAAGCATGACGCCTGGTGCTCAGGTTGAAGCCGGCCAAAATCTTCTTTCGGTTATTGACCTCGATCGACTGTGGATTGAGGGACGTCTCTTTGAGGATGACATCCCCAAGGTGTGGAAGTTCGAGCGCGGGTCCTTTTCAACTGCCGCATTGTCAGAGCCATTCATTCTCATTCAGCCGAAGACGCGGCTGGTGAGCATTGGCAGTGTGATCGATCCCGCCACTCGCTCCATCCCATTCATCTTGGAAGCGCGCAACGACGAAGGCCGTTTAAAGATCGGTCTTCAGGGGGATCTTGCCGTCCAGACCGGGGAAAAAATCCGCGGCATCGCCATCCCGATCAACGCCGTTGTCGACGACAAGGGAGTTGCCGTCGCTTTTGTACAGGCCGAAGGAGAGACCTTCGAGCGGCGCGAACTGGAGCTTGGAATCAGAAGCGAGGGCTATGCCGAAGTCAAATCCGGTTTGAAAGTCGATGAACGAGTCGTCACAAACGGCGCTTACCGCGTGCACCTCGCTTCTCTTTCCAGCGCGATTCCAGCTCATGGCCATGGGCACTAGTTATAGGGCGAGATTGCATAAGGATGGAACATGATTGCTAAGCTGATCGGATGGTCTTTAGAGAATCGCCTGATTGTTCTTGCCATGGCCGCGGCTATTCTCATTGGCGGAACTTCGGTGGCCATCAGAATGCCCGTGGATGTTTTTCCCGACCTGACTGCGCCTTCGGTTACCGTTATTACCGAAGCGCATGGCATGGCGCCGGAAGAAGTCGAGACCTTGGTGACGTTTCCGATCGAAACGGCGGTCAACGGCGCCTCGGGAGTGCGCCGGGTTCGCTCGTCCACCGCAACGGGGATCTCCGTGGTCTGGGTCGAGTTTGATTGGGGCACCGATATCTATCAGGCGCGGCAAGTCGTCAATGAAAAACTTCAGCTTGCCGGCGCCAACTTGCCGCCCGAGGCTGAACGGCCGGTCCTGGCTCCCGTTTCTTCGATCATGGGCGAAATCATGTTCATCAGCCTGACCAGCGATAAGCAATCGCCCATGGAACTTC
>WHTF01000198.1 GCA_009379725.1 Deltaproteobacteria bacterium | reverse complement strand
AGGCATGACGGCACGGCGTTGTAATGAAAGGCGCCGTCGCCAATAAGGGCAAATACGGGCCGGTCGGGCATGGCTAATTTCACGCCGAGGGCGTAGCTCAGGCCGACGCCGAGCCCGCCGGTGATACGGGCAAAGTAGGATTGCGGCTTACTGCGTGGAATCGCTTCCTGGATCAGTGTCCGGTAAACCGTCGTCTCTTCCGAGATCACTGAGTTCTCGGGCAGCGCCTCGGCCAACGCCTGACAGAGCCAGCGCGGGTCGATGGGAGTGTCATCGGCGTGCTTGCGGGCATCGTCCTTCAACTTGCTAAAATAGCTATCGTGTTGATCGCGCGTGCGTGCCAGGCGCTGTTCGTACGCCGCGCGATTGCCGGCAACCTGTTCGGAAGCCCTCGCCTTGGCAACGAGTTTCTCCAAGGTCGATGCCGGCGGCGCCACCAGCGCCAGATCGACATTGTAACCCCAGTAAGGCAACCGCGAATGAGGAAACTCGGCGGCGATGGCAATGACCTTTGCGTTCTTGGGCGCCTGGCTCGCCGGATACCAGGGAGTGATGGCTTCGACCATGAGCACTAGATCCGCCGCATCGATAACCTTCGCATCATGGTGCAAATAAAGTGGATGGGTGCGCGGGAAATTCACAAACGCCGGCCGGTAGGTCTCCATCACCGGAATGGCAAGCAGCTCGCACAGCTCCACCAACCGTTCAACGGCGCGGGGATCGCCGCCGGCATATTCGGTCACCGCGATGGGATTTTTTGCGGTGGCAATAAGCTTCAGGGCCCTATCGATGGCGCCATCGTCGACCGCCACCGGACGCACCACCTCGTTGGGTTTGTTGTGATCGATCCATTGAACTTCTTCCATCATGCATTCGAACGGAATACCGATGAGTACCGGGCCCGCCGGCGGTTCGACGGCGATTTGCACGGCGCGCTCGATGGTCGACGCCAGCAGCTCCGCGGAGGAGATGCGATCCGCCCACTTGACGCAGCCACGGAGCAGATCCGGCGAGCCGCCGAGATCGGTGAGGTCGTGCAGCCACTGGCCGCCGGGATCGGCGACCCGGGTATTCTCACCGTAGGCGGCGATTTCGCCGCTCAGAATCACCATCGGCGTGCGCTCGTGCAGCGCGGCGCGCAGAGTCATGGCCGCATTGAGCGGACCGGCGGTGGCGTGCAGCATCACCACTTGAGGGCGATTCGTCACCTTCGTGTAACCCGCCGCCATCGCCACCGCGACGGCTTCGTGCCGGCAGTTGATATACTTCGGCTTTTTCGTTCCGCGGCCGGCTGCCTCGGCTAGAGCTTCCCATACCGGCGGCCACTCCGAGCCCGGAGAAGAAAAGATGTAATCGACGCCGCCTCTTTCGATGGCCTTCAACATTGCCTGTCCGCCGTGCATGGTTTGTCTCCTTTTCTAGAATTCGTAAATAAAGGGAACCATTCATACCTGCGGTTCTTACCTCTTGCTCTTTGCTGCTTGATGCCGGCTCTTACCGGCTCCGTTAGCGCGCCAGTCTTTTTCTCATCTCTGGCAAAAAGCCGCTTTCTTCCAAGCTGCGCACCGCGCTGGTGACCAGCAACTGCTCGAGATCCACTTGCTGAACCTTGGGATTGACGCGCACAAGCAGGCGCTGGATGCGGCGCCAGGCCTCCGGGTTCGGCGCGATGTCCAGCGCAGGCATCTGCAGGCGGGTGACTTTATATGAAGCCTCCACATCCTCGTCCCTGCTCAAGCGCAGATGCTTTTTTAAAACGTCGCCGACTTCACGCTTGTTTGCCGGCTCCTGAATATAGACCAGCGCTTCGACGATTCCCTTGGTCAAGTTGATCATGGTTTTGTTATTGACCGCCGCGGAATCTCTAAGCGCGCAAATCCCCGTTCCCTGGTAAACCAGCTTTAAGGTCCCTGCATCGGCCAGAGAGCGCGCGCCCGCCCGCTTGGCCATGTCGGCAAAACTGTATGGCACCACGGCGGCATCGATATTACCGGTAGTCAATGCCTGGGTCACCGTGCCGGTGTCGCCGATAACGCGCATGTTCAGCTTGTACTTGTCCGGATCGACGCCGAGACCGTCGAGTACGGCCATCGTGGCCAGCCAAAAACCGCCGCCGATACTCTGGACGCCGAAAGTCTTGCCGCGCAAGTCGTCCAGTTTTTCGATCCCCTTGCGCGCGATCAGCTCGCGCGGGATTCGATCGTTGCCGATGGCGAAGCAACCGAGTTTCATTCCTCCCTGGGTTGCGCTGATGGCGCTGGTAGGCGCCGCCCATACCAGAGGCGCTCCGCCCGATGCCAGGGTCGCCATCATGATCGGGCCGCTGCGCGTCTGCAGCACACGCGGGTCGACCCCGTGCTTTCTGAATAAACCTTTATCCACGCCGACCCAAAGCGGAGCCATGGTTTCGTTGTGCCCGCCGTAGGCGATCAGCAAGTCGCCGGCCGACCGCGCCACGCCACCCCATAGAAAAATTGTGATGATCCATACTGGAGCCAGGGACAAACAGCGTCGAACGAATCTCATCATCGAACTACTCCCCATTTCTCTCGGGTAACTACCATAGGGCGGTCTCTTTGCCCAGTCTCAAATCGTCAGGCACCCTGTCTGGATTGGCATGGCTGCTAAACCCGGATAGTGCAATCAAGAGGCGAGCCCTACGGAACGACCCTCAGAGCCTGGCTCGGCGCAAGCGCAGGGCGTTGGCAATCACCGACACCGAGCTGAAAGTCATGGCGGCGCTGGCGATGATCGGGCTAAGAAGAATCCCGAAGTAAGGGTAGAGAACGCCCGCGGCAATCGGCACGCCCAGGGTGTTGTAGACGAACGCAAAGAAAAGATTCTGCCGGATATTACGCATGGTGAGATGGCTCAGACGGCTTGCCTTGGCGATGCCGCGTAGATCGCCTTTGACCAGCGTCACGTGGGCGCTCTCGATGGCGATATCGGTGCCGGTGCCCATGGCGATGCCGACGTGAGCCTGCGCCAGCGCCGGCGCATCGTTGACGCCATCGCCGGCCATGCCAACGATCCGGCCTTCGGCTTGAAGCCGCTTGATGACGTCCGCTTTTTGTTCCGGCAACACTTCGGCTTCCACCCGATCGATCCCCAACCGCCGTGCCACGGCTTCAGCGGTGGTCCGGCTATCTCCGGTCAACATGACGACCCTGATACCTTCCCGGTGCAAAATTTCGATCGCCTCTTGGGTCGAGGGCTTGATGGGATCGGAAACCGCCACGAGCCCGGCCGCTCGATTGTCGATGACGACAAACATCACCGTGTGTCCTTCACGGCGCAGCTCCTCGGCGCGCGAGCGGAGAGGTCCGGCATCGATCGACAGCTCCTCGAGAAGCTTTATATTGCCCAACGCTACGAAGCGTCCGTCCACTGTGCCCACAACTCCCCTGCCGGTTAGCGAGCGGAATTCCTCCGTACTCGAAAGCCGCGCGCCTTCTTTCTCGGCTGCCGCCACAATGGCCGCGGCAAGCGGATGCTCGCTGGCGCGTTCGAGGCTCGCCGCCAGGCGCAGGATGTCCGTGCGATCGGTCGCCGCTGTCGTGACAACTTCCGAGAGTTGCGGTTTCCCCTCGGTTAGAGTACCGGTCTTGTCGACGACCAACGCATTAACCTTCTCTAAAGTTTCCAGAGCCTCGGCATTCTTGATCAACACACCTTCGGTCGCGCCGCGACCGACACCAACCATGATCGACATCGGCGTCGCTAGACCCAGGGCACAGGGACAAGCGATAATGAGTACCGCAACCGCGTTGACGATGGCGTAGGCCATGCGCGGCTCCGGTCCGAAGAGCGCCCAAATAGCAAATGTCAGCACGGCAACCGCAATGACCGCAAAAACGAAATACCCAGAGACAATATCCACCAGTCGTTGTATCGGCGCGCGCGTCCGCTGCGCTTCGCTCACCATCCGCACGATTTGCGCGAGCAAAGTCTCGCGCCCTACCCGTTCGGCCTTCATTACGACACTCCCGGTTGCGTTTATCGTGCCGCCGGTCACTTTGCTGCCTTCTGATTTCTCGACCGGAATCGGTTCGCCGGTAACCATCGACTCGTCGATCGACGTGACGCCTTCGAGAACGACTCCATCGACGGGAACTTTCTCTCCGGGCCGAATCCGCAAACGATCGCCGGCCTTGACCCGTTCCAAGGAAACGTCTTCTTCCCGCCCATCGTTATGAATTAAACGCGTGGTTTTGGGGGACAGGCCAAGGAGAGCCTTGATAGCGCTGCTGGTTTGACTACGCGCGCGCAACTCGAGCACCTGGCCCAACAGGACCAGCGTGGTAATAATCGCCGCCGCCTCGAAGTAAACCGCAACGGCGCCGCCGTGGCCGTAGAAAGACTTGGGGAAAATATCCGGAAAAAGAGTCGCCGCCACGCTGTACAGATACGCCGAGCCCACGCCGATGGCGATAAGCGTGAACATATTCAAATTTCGATTGACGATAGAATGCCAGCCCCGCTCAAAGAAGGGCCAACCACCCCAAAGGACGACCGGCGTGGCCAGGACAAACTGAAGCCACGTGAGTAAACGCGGAGACAGTAACTGCTGCAGAGGCTGCCCCGGCAGCATATCGGACATCGCAACGATGAACAGCGGAACGGAGAGCGCGGCGCTGATCCAGAACCGCCGGGTCATGTCGACCAGCTCGGGATTGGGTGCATCTTCCAGAGTCACCGTACGAGGTTCCAGAGCCATGCCGCAGATCGGGCAGGAACCCGGCTCAGCGCGCACGATCTCCGGGTGCATCGGGCAGACGTATTCCGTCCGGGTCGCCGGCGCCGCGAGGGTAGCGGGCTCGAGCGCCATGCCGCATTTCGGACAAGCGCCTGGCTTGGACTCGCGCACCTCTGGATCCATCGGGCAGACATACACGGCATCGTCCGGTTTCGCCGTCGCGGGAATTTGCGGCGCTTCGTGTGTGTGGGCCTGAGTCTGGGGAGCATGTCCACCGCGCTGAGCGCCCAGCCACCGCTCCGGATCTTCTTTGAATTTGGCCAAGCAGTGGCTACTGCAAAAATAAAAGATCTGCCCGTTGTGCTCGTGCTTCCCCGCAGCGCTGTTTGAATCCACGGTCATGCCGCAGATTGGGTCGGTCGCCATTGAGATCTCCTTCTCTCGTTGTGCTCTTACCCCGGCTGACGCAAGATCCCCGATTTAATTACAGGGTGCCAGGTCCACGACTAAATAGGTACGTCCAACATCGTTTTATCATATATCCCAACCAAGGTGACCGATTGAGTCTAAGTTGCGCTCTCCAAAGAGCCCGAATCATTAGCCTTGCCTAGACGGCCTTTTTTTAGGAAGACGGGACGAAAGAGAGGCGGCACAGTCATCGCAATGATGGCGAGCGAGTTCCTACTGCGTATTGGTGCGGCAAGCCGCGAACAGATTCAGGCCGGGATCGAGAGCGGCAGCCCAGCCGCTTTCCAAGCTGTCATCCCACCCAGCACGTTGTCGACCTGCTTGTGGCCGTGATGCAGAAGCAAGCTGGCGGATACCGATGATCGATATCCGCTTCCGCAAATGGTCGCGACTGGTCGGTCTTTGGGCACCTCATCTATCCGGCGCGGAAGCTCTGCGCCGGTAATGTGCAGAGCACCTTCGATGTGACCGGCGTTCCACTCACCCGGTTGGCGCACATCCAGGACGACCAGCTCAGAGTTGTTTTCGAGGCGCTTATGGAGCTGCCAGACGGTCGCTTGTGGCAATGTCTCTAGCGGCTTGGCAGCCGTGCGCCACGCCATCATCCCTCCTGCCAGCCATCCCTTGGGGAGATCGTAGCCGATTCGCAAAAGGTGCCAGCACACCT
>WHTF01000197.1 GCA_009379725.1 Deltaproteobacteria bacterium | reverse complement strand
AATAAAAAACGGGAACTTAATCGCTAAGCTCCCGTTTTCACTTCAATTCTGTAAAACCGCTTCTGAGGATTTCGAGTCAAGCGCCTTCAACCGGGCTCGGCCACCTCTCCGCATTTCGTAGAATTCGATTTCTTTCCCTCAGACGACTGAAGAAATCACCGAGAAGGGTAGCAGAGTTATCGGCAAGTACTCCAGCGACCGTCGATACTTGGTGATTAAGCCGCCGATCCCCGCATAAGCGATACAGTGATTCCACCGCGCCGGCTTTCGGATCTAAACAGCCAAAAACCACGCGATGTAGGCGCGCCTGCAAAATAGCGCCAACACACATAACGCAGGGCTCCAGCGTGACAAAAAGATGACACTCGGTGAGACGCCAACTCCCGAGCGTGCGCGCAGCTTCCTCGATGGCAAGAATCTCGGCGTGGGCTACAGGGCTTTGCAGTTCCTCCCTGCGGTTGTACCCTTTGCCGACAATCTGATTGCCACAAACGATAATCGCCCCAACAGGCACTTCCCCTTTGTCGCTTGCCTGCCGTGCTTCAGCCAGGGCAAACTCCATGAACGATGCATCGCTTGATCGTGTCTCGACCTGATTCATTTTAGATTTCAAGCTAACACGAAAGTAACTTTAAAGAAATTCCTCGAGCGGCGCTTTCGCTTCTAGGCCCTAGATTTGCTAGCGCACGCACTGGGATTGGGACCGGCCTGAACGAATTTAGACGGCCATTATATTCGCGCCGCGGACATCTCTCCTAGCCTTCATGGATGCATGTATTCGATGGGCGGCGGTTCGATATCGGTCGTAACTTCTTTAACGCCCGGGACACCCTTTGCGACACGCATGATTTCCTTCTCGAGATCGGGGTCGGCGAGAATTCCCGATATGTCGACCCTGCCTGCGTCACTGCCGACGTTCAGAATGACATTGCGTGTCTTTGGTGAAGTGATGAGCGCAGCTTGGACTCGCGAGGTAATGGTTAAATCGTGAAATGCTTTTTCAGATTCGGCGGTCGATCTGTACTCAGGCCTTCGTGCGGCTTCGCCAATCAGGTAAGCCGCCATCTCCGGGTTGATCCTTGAAGTATTCAAAATCAAATCATAATTCGTAGGATCCTGCCAATCGATGTTGAACAGCGCTCTTAAACGGCGGCTGCGCACTCGGTCTAAGTCTTTGAGATATTGCCGGGCCTTTTCACCTTCAAGCCCTCTTCTTACTTTCACCTGCTCGATCCGGTAATCCATGGATGCAACAATGAGCACCTTCAGCACATGCTTGATTCCTGGGAATAGCTCCTGCCCCGCTCGACCGTGATAGACGATATCGCCGCTTTGCGCGACTTCGCACATAGCAGCCTGTAATGTAATGCGATAAAGTCGCAAACTCTCTAACCAACGCTCCCACCAGTGCCCTTGGGTCTCGAGCACCTCTTCGAATTTCGCCTCCGGTATTCCATATCTACGGCTCGCTTCGATGAGGACCTCGCGATTCACGGACCGATAATTGAGAGCGGTTGCAAGCTGCTCTGCGATCAAACTTCCACCTGTGAATGCAGCATGGGAAACAGTTACGATTGCCATGGATCTCTAGCCTCCTTTTCGCGCAGCTAAGAAATGCATTGCTCGTCTATCGTCGTCTATCGTCGCCTATCATCGCTATCTAATCCCAACTCTTTTTACCCCGCACTTTTGCGCTATGAGAAACCGAGGAGGCATTCTCCCACTCCCTTAACCGGGTAGTCAAGGCCATTTTTTCAACAGGAGCCGTTGCTATGAAAAAGCGTTTTTGAGGATCGCGCCGGCTCTATTTTGGATACAATTGTCTATGGCTCGGCTCGCCACCGCGGCGATTCCGCGCCCGCTTACCGATAAAGCAATACTGACTCTCGTTCCTCGATCCACGAAGCCTCATCGGGCCTGGCGAGTTCGTCAAGATCGGCCGGGACAGCGGCGGGATCATCCACCCATTGGCGCAACAGGTCGCCGCCGTTGATCACGTCGATGGCGAGCCGATGGGTTTCGTATTCATACGGGAAATCGCGCCAGAGAGAGTAGTCCGGCCGCAAACTACGCAAAGCCTTAAAAGCCAGGGCGATGAGTCGCCATGGCACGAAGGCATTGTGATCGTAGGCAGCATCCTCGACATGGATCTGTATTCCGGCGCACAGCTTGCCTGCGTGCTTATGAAAGGTGGGCTCAAACCAACATTGCCGCAGACGGCAGCCCCGCATCCATTGCGGCGCCAGGGACACCATTTTTGCCAATAAAGCGCCCGGCTCAAGATCCGGCGCTCCGAAGAGCTCCAGCGGGCGCGTCGTGCCGCGTCCCTCGGAGAGAGTGGTGGCTTCCAACATTACGGTTCCAGCGTAGCAGCGTGCCATCCACAGATTGGGCGCATTGGGGCTTGGATTCACCCAGGTGCGTTCTCCCAGAGGCCAGCCAAAACCAGGCGCCTTCGACGTCGCCCAATCCTCCATCGTGACGACATCGCAATCCACGTCGAGACCAAGCGTGCGCACGAACCACCTGGCAAGTTCGCCTAAAGTCAAACCATGACGCATAGGCAGCGGTCCGGCTCCGACAAAGCTCTCCCAGCCCGAGCGCAATCGTAGTCCCTCCACAGGACGCCCAACCGGGTTCGGCCGGTCAAGAATCCACACCGTCTTCTTCGACTCGGCGGCGGCCTCGAGCATATAACGCATGGTCGTGACGAAAGTGTAGATGCGGCAGCCCAGATCCTGCAGGTCGATAAGCAGGACATCGAAACTGTCCATCATTGCTGCGGTGGGGCGGCGAACTTCGCCATAGAGACTAAAAACCGGGATGCCGTGCGCCGGATCGCTGAAGTCCGGCGACTCAACCATGTTGTCCTGCTTATCGCCGCGCAGGCCATGCTGGGGACCAAAAGCCGCAACCAAATCGATATCGCCGGACGCCGCGAGCGCGTCGAGCGAGTGCTGCAGGTGGCGCGTCACTGAAGCCGGATTAGCAAGCAATGCCACGCGGCGGCGCGCCAGCGCTTTTCGCAGCGCCGGCTCTGCCATCAAGCGGTCGATTCCGAATTTCATGGTTTGCCAGTATAAGCTGGATTGCTTACGGCATCCATATCAGGCGGATCGAGTTCCAGCGCGAAAGCATCGGGATGATGAAAGTCGGGGCGGCCCGCGGCGTGTCGGAGCGCCCAATAAGAGAGCGCGCCGCCCTGTTCCTCGACCACCGCGCACAGCGCGAGACGCGGTCGCGCCCCGGGCTTCAACGCCGGCAAAGAATCGAGACCAATGGTCGCGTCAAGCTCAAGACTATTTCTTGCGCCGCGCACGACGATCTGCGGATTTAGATCCTGCGCCAACGGCCCGCCATTGCGATAATCGCGAAACCCATACGCCGCCCACTCGCCCGACGGAGCGAAGTTGAACTCACAATACTCGGGTGCACCCTTCAGCGCGATAAAAGCCTCGAAGCATGTATGCTCCCAGAGAGCGTCGGCCGAGCGCGCCAAGCATAGCTCTGGAATGCGAATTCGGGCGAGCTCTCCCTCGAGAAAATAGGTCAGTGCAATCGATCCGCCATTGGTTTGGCAGACGCGGACCGCGATGCCGCGGACCCATTGGCTCGGTGTGTCCGGATGGCACGCAAGCACGACATGATGCGGGACAAAAGACTTCATCGCAGGCTGCGCTGTGGCCGAGCCATTAGTTTCGTCGCACTACACCAGAGACATCTGTCCATACGCAATGGGCTCAATGCACTCCGCCCGGTCGAACTCCGGTTTATTCACGAACGCGGTAACATCATGTGCCTGCATCAGGTCGGAGGGAAACGGCGCTAAAACGGTGGCGATTTCGTCCTCCCGGGTGCTGAGCCGCGGGTCAAGCCACTGCTTTGCCGCGATTGGATCGAAGATCACCGGCATTCTGTTATGAATGGAACGCAGCAAGGCATTGGATACCGTCGTAATGATCGTGAACGAATACAGTGTCTCTCCTTCCAGGTCGCGCCATGCATCCCAGAGTCCGGCAAAGACGAAGGGTTCTTTGTTCTTCAAGTGAATCCAGATGGGAACCTTGTGGTTGCCTTCCCTGCGCCACTCGTAAAATCCATCCGCGGGAATGAGGCAGCGCCGCTTTTTTAACAATTTCTTGAAGCCCGGCTTCTCCATGATTGTCTCAGCGCGAGCGTTAATCATGCGATTGCCAATGGAAACGTCAGGCGCCCAGGAAGGAACTAAGCCCCAGCGCATGGGTTTTAGCTCGTTAGCGCCGTCATCCTGAACGATCACCGGCACCTGCTGCGACGGCGCAATGTTGTAGCGCGGGGCAAGTAAGGGAAGATCTCGCTGAAGATTCCAACGCACTTTGATTTCACGAAATTCAAAGCTGGCGGTAAATCGGCCACACATATGGCTACCACGTATAACGCCGTCGAGGGCGAAGGGTCAAGATGTGCAGGAGGATTCCCAGTTGTGCTTTGCGATTTTTATTCGTACTGAAGACAAGATTGAGCACAGGCGCTCAGTCATGCCAGAACAGGACGAGAAGATTATTCCAAAGCCAATTCAAAGAACGAAACCATAAGCGAGGTTTTCAACAGCGTGGTAGAGCGGGGAGATCTTTTTAACTCGACTTTCAATTTAGATTCTAAATAAACCACTACCCCAACCCGCGGCTGCGAAACAGATTGTGCTTTACATCAAGTCAAGGTGCGCTTCCAATCTGGGCTTGATGGTTGTCCGGTTGGCAGGCAAATATTCGCTAGCAAAGATGGCAATGGCATCCGCCACGGCCGCAGCGGTTTTATCGAGATTCGCCCGCGCTCGCAGCCTGGTACCGAACTCCAACTGAATGGCACCGATGCCGGTACCGTGATGACTGCCGTAGGTTCGAGTGGTGTAGCCGCCGGTGTAGCGCGTCTCTCCCTCGTTACCGCCTACGTCCGGGAGACTTTTATAGCCTCTTAGCGCTAGCTGGCCAAAAATACTGTTGGCACCCGTCAGCGCCTCATGGCCAAATCTTTGCACGACGCCGGCAACACTTCGGCCATTGCCAGTGCCACGAAAAATCACCTCCGCTTCTGTCCCTTGCCCATGGATATCGAGCAGCAAGCCGCGTCCCCACACGGAGCGCACCTGTTTGCATGCGTCGTCGATCCCGCTGTGAAAGGCCCCTATAGTAAGCCCGTGCCGCGCCGGTTTCATAAGCTCCGTTATCCGGACGGTTGACGTTGATGTATTTGCGCTCAAAGAGGGCGACGATAAGAAAAGGCTTACCTCCCAACCGCTCGCCGAGCTTTGTCGCAATCGCTTCAGCCAACTCCGCGGTATTGTTATCGCGCTCGGCTTTGAACTGCGCGACCCCGACCCCTTGTCGTTGCGGAACCCCTGGAATCGCCCGACGACCGCCGCGAGGCGCCGAAAGAATGATCGGCAGGCTGCCGGCCCAGAGGGTCAGTAATTTTCAGGTTCGACACCACTCTGCGCCAGCGCATCGGCCTGCAACCAGCTGCTCAGCGCCAAAAGAGCCCAGATGAAGATGCCCATACCCTTACGATACATCTTCGAACGTGAATACATGGGACCTGCGCAGTTTACGTTATTTGAACGCCCGCGTTGTCTTTTTAAATGCGGACACTGTTTTATCGAGGCTCCGGCAGCTTGTCGCCAAGATTCTTCAAAAAACCGGCCGGAAACGGCTCGGCCTTGAGATCCTGCGCCCGCTGCGCCTTTACCCATGCCTCCGAGTAACGCTCCTGCTCGTAGAGCGACATGGCCCAGGCTCGCCAACACGGCGCGTAGTTCGGGTCAATCTCCAGGCTTTCGACGAATCGATTATTGGCAACGACGAAATGGTGCGCGCGATCGAGTTGTTTGTCTGGCGGCATTCGCGTCGCGTATTCTGAATGTACGGT
>WHTF01000196.1 GCA_009379725.1 Deltaproteobacteria bacterium | reverse complement strand
ATCTCATCATCACCAACGACAATCCGCTGCGTTTAATGCAGAAGCAGAATTTTTTTCAGAAGTATGAGTCGCCGACCTGGAGCGATTTTCCCAAAGAGGCCATCGATCCGGTTTTGGGCCCCCGATACCGGAATGTTATTATTGGTATCGTTTATAACAAATCCGGCATTAAGCCCGCCGACGCGCCCAAATCACTCGCGGATCTGGTCAATCCCAAGTACAAGGGCAAGCTCGTCATGCCCGATCCGACACAGCACACCACCACCACGCAGTGGGTGACCAGCCTCCATAAAGTGATGGGGAAAGAGAAGGCTGACAAATACATTCGCGATCTCGCCGCCATGAAGCCGATCATGGTCGAATCGCTGCTCCCCGCGGCGGAGCGCGTCACCACGGGTGAAACTCCGATTGCCATCACTTACGTGAAATACGCCTTCATCTTCGGCAAAAAAGGCGCGCCGCTGGATTATGTCAGGGTCCCCAAGATGCTGGGCGACGGTCACTATATCGGGCTGGCAGCCAAGGCGCCGCATCCCAATGGCGGCAAGGCGTTTATCGACTATTTTCTTGACAACGAAAGCATGAAGATTATGGCCAGCCGCGGCGAATTCGTAAATCGCAAAGGCGTTTACCCGCCTCTGCCCGGCGCCGACAAGATCGGCTTTATCGAGATGGAAGATCTCAGCTCCAAGGAATTCGCCGAGAAGAAAAAGGAGTACCAGCAGATTTTTCTGCGGTAATCTTTATTCGTGTCAGTCGATCGGTCTCTCGCCGTTGACCAACGGCTCCCCAACGCGTGGAGCCGTTCGCGGGTTGGTGCGTACCTCAGCCAACCGGTCAACTGGGTTTTTATTGCCGTCGGCGCAATCATCGCCTTCCTGAGCATCTATCCCACGGTTTTCCTTTTCTACGGCAGCCTAACGGACGCGCCGTTAGGCGTGCCGGGGAACTTTACGCTGCAAAATTATGTAAGGGCATACAGCGATCCGGAAGCCTATCCGCTGCTGCTGAATTCCTTTATTTTTGGCATCGGAGCGGCCGGGCTTTCGGTAATGTTTGCCTTGACCTTGGCCTGGATCACCATTCGCACCAACGCACCTTTGCGACGGATTTTCGAGCTTACGGCGATCATTCCAAACATTTTGCCGCCGATTCTGGTTTCGATCTCGTGGGTCATGTTGTTGAATCCGAGTAACGGTTTGATCAATGCCTCATTGGTAGCGCTATTCGGATTGGAAGCGGGTCCTTTTAATATCTACTCGCTTCCGGGTCTCATTTTTGTCGAGGCGCTGATTCTGACGCCCTTAGCCTTCCTGATCATTGCCGCGGCATTGAAGAGCATGGACCCGTCGCTGGAAGAGTCGGCTAAGACCCTCGGTTCCGGCGAATTCGGTGTGATGCGGCGAATCACTTTTCCACTCATCCGTCCGGCAATACTAGCCGCGGGAACTTTGAACTTCGTCCGCGCTATAGAGAGTTTCGACACACCGGCAATTATCGCCTTACCCGCCCGCATCGAAGTTTTCACGACCAAGATCTGGCGCGAGGCTCTCGGCTCATTTCCGACTAATCATAACCTCGCCGCGGCCTATGGTGTCGGCATTCTCGTCATCGCGCTACTCTTCGTTTACCTTTATCGACATTTCACGTCTCAAGTCGAGAGTTTTTCGACCGTTACCGGCAAAGGCTTTAGGCCCCATCAAATCGACCTGGGACGTTATAGATATTTGGCCACAGGCGTGGCGTTTCTGCTACTGGTTTTGCTCGTCGTCTTGCCCATACTGGTTCTTTCGCTCGTCGCCATTCTGCCCTACTACCATGTTCCAACATGGCAAACTTGGGAAAATTTAACTTTCGACCACTTCCGCTATATATGGGCGACGCCGAGAGTTCACAGAGCCTTCTTAAACAGTTTGTTTCTCGCGTTGGCCGGCGCCACCATCTGTATGCTGCTGGCGTCGTTGACCTCCTATATTTCCGTTCGCACCAAGATCGCCGGACGGGGAATCCTGGAGGGTCTGGTGTTCATCCCATGGGCCTTTCCCGGAACCGCCATGGCTTTGGGGTTGCTCTGGGCTTATGTCGATTTTCCGATTCCAGTTTATGGCACCATCTGGATCATTCTGATCGCGTACGTGACGCGCTTCTTGCCGTATGGGCTCAGGGCGGTCAGCAGCACGATTATTCAAGTGCATAAGGAACTCGAAGAAGCCTCGGTCGCCTGCGGCGCCGGCTTTATGGCGACATTCCGCCGCATAATGATTCCGATGATGCGGCCGGGAGTCATGGCGGGCTGGATCATTCTCGTAACCATTTTTTTGCGTGAATTCAGCGCCACGCTGTTTCTCTATAGTCCCGGCGCTGAGCCCCTCGGGCCACTGCTCTATTTTCTCTATCTCGACGGTATGCGCGGCCGGGTTGCCGCCATCGGCCTGGTCATCTCTGTCATTTCGGTGATTTTGATCGCCATCGCCCAGCGCTACTCGCATTGGGAAACAAAATAAGCAGAAAAATTGTCGCGCAAAGCATGCCCTGAGCTTGGCCGAAGGGATCGAAATGACAGCGGGTCTTTCTTTGCGGCCTTAGCGTCTTGACGCGACGAATGACTCTTTGGATTTTCAGGAGGTTTTGCAATGGAAAAATTGTTTCTAACCGTCGGCTGCGGCAACTACGATCGCACGTTCGCGTTACGCACCGGCGATGTGCAAGCCGAAGGCATACGGATCAATTATGTTCCCCTCGAGGCGGAAGAAATCTTCTGGCGCATGGGCCACCACCAGGAGTTCGACGTCTCGGAAATGTCGCTGTCGAATCACGTCACCATGATCAGCCGGGGCAACTCGCCGTTTGTGGCGATTCCGATTTTCCCCTCGCGTTTTTTCCGCCATTCTTGTGTGTTCATCAATACCGGCTCCGGTATCAAAAGCCCGGCCGATTTCAAGGGTAAGCGAATCGGCGCGCCGGAGTATTCCATCACGGCCGCGGTCTGGATCCGCGGCTTTTTAAATGACGACTACGGCGTCAAGACTTCGGACATGCACTGGTTCACCGGAGGTCAAGAAGAAGCAGGCAGAAAAGAGCGGGTCAAACTGACGCTGCCGGCGGAAATCAAACTCGAACCGATTGCCGGCGACAAAACATTAAACGGCATGCTCGAGAGCGGCGAGATCGATGCTTTGATCTCGGCGCGCAGTCCATCCTCGTTCGTCAAAGGCTCGCCAAAGGTGAAACGGCTTTTTCCCAACTACAAAGACGTGGAAGTCGACTATTACAAACGCACAAAGATTTTCCCGATTATGCACGTTCTGGTGATCCGAAAAGAAGTTTATGAGAAAAATCCATGGATCGCGCGCAGCCTTTACAAAGCCTTCTGCGATGCCAAGGATGTCGCCATCAAGAACATGCACATCTCCAACACCATGGCTTGCACGCTTCCCTGGCTGCCGTGGGAACGAGAACAACTGCGGGAAATCTTCGGTCCCGACTGGTGGCCCTACGGAGTCGAAGCCAACCGTCACGTGCTCGAACACCTGGTGCGCTACATGGGCGAACAGGGACTGTTAGCAAAGCCGGTTACAGTCGAGGAGATTTTCGCGCCCAATGTGGTGGGAGAGTTTAAAATTTAACCAGGCTTGGCGGCCCACTCCCAGTAACCCGATACCCTTTCCTCCAACCCTATAATCCTTCATTGTCTCTCTTATGCCGATGAAGCCGCTGACTCGAGCTGAACTGGCATTCCTTCGCGCCGTGCGCATCGCGCATCTCGCCACTGCCGACGCGGCAGGGCAACCCCACGTGGTTCCCATTTGCTTTGTTTTCGATGGTAAGCACTTTTTTTCGCCCATTGACGAAAAACCAAAGCGAACTGCCCCGAGGAAATTAAAACGGCTGCGTAATATTGGAGAGAATCCTCGAGTCTCGCTCGTGATCGACCGTTACAACGAGAATTGGGCCAAGCTCGCGTACATTCTGATCATTGGCAAAGCTCGCGTGTTGGTGAGCGGCGCCAATCACCGCAAGGCGGTGAATCTCCTGCGTAGAAAATATCCGCAGTATCGGAGAATGAGAATTGATCGATTGCCGATGATATGGATTCGACCGACGCGAACGACAAGCTGGGGCGCAGTATAGACCGCTCGCTAGCTCCCAATCCGCAGTGATTTTAGAAGTCGCAACAAATATTTTTCGTGCAGGCCAAGCGCCCTCGCTGCGGCGGCGCGGTTGCCATGACAGCGCTCCAGAGCGACGAGAATCAACTCTCTTCGGTAATATTCCATGGCATCGCGGTAGGATCGACCATCGATTGACGGACGCGCTACCGATGCAACAACCCTCGATGGTAAATCCTGTAGTGTAAGACGCGGTCCGCGACCCAGAACAATGGCCCTTTCGATGACATTGCCCAGCTCGCGCACGTTGCCTGGCCACTCATACGCACAGAGTTGCTTCAGGGCATCGGCCACGATCTCGCTGAAGTTCTTTTTTGCCTCTTTGGCATAACGGTCCATAAAGTGGTGCGCTAGGATCGGAATGTCTTCCGCTCTCTCTCTTAAAGGAGCAAGCGTGATGGGCACGACGTTGAGTCGATGGTAAAGATCTTGGCGGAAATGGCCCTCTTTGACCGCGCCGTCCAAGTCGCGATTGGTCGCGGCAATGATACGGACATCGACGCGGATCGGCCTGACCCCGCCGACCCGATCGAATTCGCGTTCCTGGAGAAATCTTAGCAGCTTGGTTTGAAGTTCCTGGGAGACATCACCTATTTCATCAAGGAAGACCGTCCCGCCGTTCGCCAACTCCATCTTGCCTTTCTTCTGTTGATCCGCACCGGTAAACGCACCCTTTTCATGGCCGAACAGCTCGCTCTCCAAAAGTTCTTTGGATAATCCCACGCAGTTGATGGCGACGAACGGCTGGTCCTTCCTTTCGCTCCAATTGTGAATCGCGCGCGCGAAGACTTCTTTACCCGTGCCGCTTTCTCCCAGAAGCAGAACTGTGGCCTTGCTGATCGCCGCCTTTTTTGCCGTTTCCACGGCTTCTTTCATTTTTTGGCTCGTGCCAATAATCAGACGATAGCGCTTGTCTGCGTCCTCCGAGAAAAGCTCCAACTCCCTTTTGAGCCCCTCCCGCTCCAGGGCTTTGCGGACGACGATATCGAAGTGATTCGCATCGATCGGCTTGGTGATGAAGTCATAAGCTCCCTCTTTCATCGCCTCGACGGCGGTCTCAATAGAACCATGCGCGGTGATAACTATAGCTGGAACATCGATTCCTTCCTTGCGTAACGCCCGTAGCACTTCGATGCCGCCCATCCGGGGCATCTGCAGATCCAACAAAACTAAATCCGGCGGATCTTTGCGGATCGCGCTCAGCGCCTGCTCGCCGTTGCCGGCCGTGGCCACGTCGCATTCCATCGGCCGAAGCCTCACCTCCACGAGGCGGCGGGAGGCAGGGTCGTCATCAGCTATCAGCACTCGGATACCGCTAGTTTGCATAATAGACTTTCACTTCAAAGACCATTCATCGCAGAGACGCAGCGCGGTCCAGCGAACCAAGGCACCGGAATATCTCCCGAAAAGACGCAAAGGAAACATGCTGTCATTTCGACCGAAGGGAGAAATCTTTCTTAGATCCTTCGCATTCGCTCGGAATGAGGGGCCCCGACGGTCACTTAGCGTGTTGGCGACTTGGCGCGAGAAAATCCCTTATCGCAACACTTAACTCTGCGTCCTCAGCGCCTCCGCGGTGAATTATTCTCTATCTTCGATCTTCGACTTATTATCCAGATGCACCGCGACTACTTGGATAAACGTGCTTTTATCGATCGGCTTTGTGACGTAGCCGGCGCAGCCGGCGGCCAGCGCTTTTTCGCGATCGCCCTTCATCGCATATGAGGTTACGGCGACGACCGGGATAGCCGCCGTCGCCGCCTGCTCTTTTAATTTCCTGGTAATTTCAAGCCCATCCATTCCAGGGAGCTGAATGTCCATCACGATTAGATCCGG
>WHTF01000195.1 GCA_009379725.1 Deltaproteobacteria bacterium | reverse complement strand
TCATCATGATCGAAGTCGGTAAGCAAGCCCCTGATTTCGAGCTGGCCAGCCACTTGGGCGGAACCAAGTTTACGTTGGGTCAGTTTAAGGGGCAGAAAAATGTTATGTTGGTGTTTTATCCCCTGGATTGGACACCCACCTGAACCAAGGAGATTCCTGGCCTGGAAGCTCTCAAGGAAGAGTTCAAGGCCTGTGACACCCAAGTTATGGGTGTGAGTATCGACAGCAGGTTCTCCCACGACAATTGGGCGAAGTCTTGCGGCGGTGTTTCGTTCCCGCTCCTGCAGGATTTTCATCCTAAAGGCGACATGGCCAAAAAATACGGTGTTTTTCTCGAGGACAAGGGGATCACCGACCGAGCCACTGTTATCATCGATAAGCAAGGCGTGGTGCGCTACGCGAAATCCGTCACGCCCGCCGGCGAAAGGAACCCCAAGGACCTCTTGGCGGAAGCTCAGAAAGTAAACAAGGGGTAAAATGGAGCTGGAACTGTATTTCTACAATGAGTGCGGCTTTTCCCAGAGCGTGCTGAACTGCATGGCGAATTTGCATTGCGAAGACCAGATCACGAAGAAAAACATTCGGGAGAATCCCGAGTACGAGAAGGAATTGATCACGCTGTGTGGCGCAAAAACGGTTCCTGTTCTAGTGATCGACGGCAAACCGTTGCGCGGTTCTGAGGAAATCAGCCAGTACCTTGTAGGAAAGTTTCTGTAGCCAAATAGCGTAAATAGCGAGAGTAAAAGGGAACGGAAGAAATTCCGTTCCCTTTTTTTGTGGTTTCACAGTCGAAATCTCAAAGAAGCGTGGTTGGGAGAAAAATCAGCGCGCGTTTGATTAGGGTTGACCGGCAGCTTAGCTAAATCAGATTCGGCCGGTCGGATGCTGGCATTCCATACAACGCATTTATTGAGGTGACGCCAGCATCCGGGTTATGGCCACAGCAATGAGCCACAGCAGAGCGTAAAAGATGAGCGCCATCAGTCGGACGCGCCGTTCAGGCGTCTTGCCGGCAACCCATGCTCGGACAGGTCGAGTAAGCGGCGCTGTCAGCACGGAAAAAAACCAGAGAACTTTATGTTCCGGCTTGGTAATGAGCCGCGACACCAGCATGTGCAGTAGCAGATAGAACAGAGCGATGAAGCAGACAAAGCGAAGGAGCACGATCAACTGCAAAACGATTTCGCTCATTAATAATCCACGCGAGGGACAAGTAGGTTCCGTCCCTCGCGTATTTGGCATTTGCCAAGTTTAGCGAGCGCCGGCTGGTGCGCCGCGGCCCAACGGATCGTTTGTTATGGCCTGACCCGATTGGGGGTAGCGAACACTCGCCACCAAGTCCTGTACCGATTGGGACGGCGCCTCAGTCAATAGCGATACGATCCAAATGGTCAGGAATCCCACCGGCAACCCGAAAACCGCCGAAGCGATTGTCTGAGTGCCGAACCATGAAACGTCATAGAATCGGCTACCGATCATGTAATACGCAGTCACTGCCAATCCCGCGATCATGCCTGCGCAGGCGCCGGCCTTGTTGGCGCGCTTCCACCAAATGCCCATCACCAGAGCAGGAAAGAAGGACGCACCGGCCAAACTAAATGCCCACGCAACCAGCTCTACGATGATAGCCACCCGGAAGGTCGCCACCCACGCCGCTACCAAGGCGGTTGCGACCAGCAATATCTTCGTGATTGTGAGCCTCTTGGTGAGCGATGCCTGGGGGTCTATGACTTTGTAGTACAGGTCATGTGAGAAAGCATTGGCGATGGTCAATAGGAGACCGTCTGCGGTGGACAGGGCCGCCGCCAGACCGCCGGCCATCACCAGTCCCGTAATGACAAATGGCAGGCCCGCGACCTCGGGCATCGACAGCACGACGAAGTCGGTGGATTTGACAACGAAGTCCGCCCATTGGACGACGCCGTCGCCGTTTTTATCGATGACCTCGAAGAGACCGGCAGGCTGCCAGAGCGTGATCCAGCTTGGAAGCTCCGCAATTTGTGTCCCGACCAGCCTGGCGTAAATCGCGAAGCGGGCAAAAGCCGCATAAGCGGGCGCAGTGAAGTAGAGCAGGAAGATGAAGAACAGCGACCAGGCAACCGACGTCCGCGCCTGCCGCACCGACGGTGTCGTGTAGTAGCGGGTGAGGATATGCGGCAGGCCGGCCGTGCCTACCATCAGACAAAAGGTCAATGCCAGGAAATTCCACATACCGACGCCGCTCGGTACCGTCAGGTACCGGCCAACTGTGGCATCGTCGCTGGCCGCGGGTGCCGTCGCCTGCTGGGTAGCAAGTCTCGCCGCTGCTTTGAGTTTCTCTGCCGTGGCCTCATCAACCCCGCCGGCCTTGATCTTGGCGTTTGCCTGCTCCGCCTCTTTTGCCCACAGGGCGCGCGTCTCCTTCTCCCTGGCATCTCGGGTGATCTCGATGGCCTTGGTATTATTGGTTTGAAGCAGCCGCCCGTAGGTCAGCTCGGGAATCGGGATGGCGAACAGCTGGTAAGAGAGATAAACGACCGGGACCAGATACGAAACAATTAAAATGATGTACTGCGCCACTTGAGTCCATGTGACCGAACGCATTCCGCCGAGCACCGAGCAGAAAAGCACTCCGATCAAGCCAACGAACACGCCGACTTCGAACGGCAAACCGATAAAGCGCGAGACGATGAGCCCCACGCCGGTGACTTGCGCAATCAGGTAGGTAAATGAGCAGGCAATCGCGGCGATGACGCCGATAGCACGCGCGAAGTTACCGCCGTAGCGAGCGCCGAGAAAGTCCGGAATGGTATAGGCTCCGAATTGGCGCAGGTACGGTCCGAGGAACACCGCGAGCAGCAGATAGCCGCCCGTCCAGCCCATGACATAAGCAAGACCGGCAAATCCCTGCGCCGACAAAGCGCCGGCCATGGAGATAAACGAAGCTGCCGACATCCAATCTGAACCCGTGGCCATGCCGTTAAAGACAGCGGGAACGCCGCGTCCGGCGACATAATACTGGTCGGGATTCGAGGTACGGGTGATGATACCGATGACGATATAGATGCCCAGTGATAAACCGATAAAGATCCAGCCGATCCATCTATTGGGCAGCCCAAAGAGTTGCTCGGCAATGCCGATCAGAATCGTGACGCCGAGAAACGATAGAGTATAGAGGCCGAAGATTTTACCCAGGCTCATACTTCACCTCCCTCGTTGATGCCATATTTCCTGTCGAGGTTGTTCATCAGATATGCATACACGGCGATCTCAATGACGAAAATCGCCAGCGACCCCTGTGCGGCCATATAGTAGCCGAGAGGAAATCCCAGAAATACGAACTGATTGAGCCAGCCCGCCCAGAGACCTGAGATGAGATAGGTTACGACAAACCAAATGATCAATAGGGTTGCGGTGAGCCTGATGTTGTACCGCCAATACGACTTGCGTTGCTCCTCTGTGAGATCGGCCATAAGCACCTCCTCGATGCAAACCGTTTTCTGTCACTCTTGAAGCCAAACTGTCATACCGGTAGATGTAACTTTCGAATTGCGCCGGCAATGTATCCCGGGCGCACCTCGGGAAGGAAAACACATCATCCTGCGCGCAAGTGAATCTTCTATGGGGCGCCTTTTAGCAAAGGCTGCAACAATGTGTCAAACGGTATTTACATGCCGGTTGACGCTCGTCTATGACCTGGCATACGTTAGGTCAGTGAGCTTACGAGCTGACTACACCGTTCACGAAGGGAGTTAATACGATTAATGGAAAATCGCCGCTATGATTACAGCCCCATTATCCAACGTGAAAAAATTGTCTGGCCCAACAACGGCCGCATCGCTCTCTGGGTGGCGCCGAATATCGAATACTTTCACTTCGACAAGCCGATCCGGGGTTCCGGGAGTAACCACACGCCCGACGTGCCGGGATATACGCTGCGCGATTACGGATCTCGCGTCGGTGTATTCCGGATCATGGACTTGCTCGATAAATTCGCCATCCGTGCCAGCGTCCTGCTAAATGCCGAGGTTTGCGAGCATCATCCAGCTATTATCGAGGAAGGAAACAAGCGCCAATGGGAATGGCTGGGTCACGGCATGACCAACAGTACGTCCATGCTCGATTACGCTCCGGAGGAGGAACATGGCATCATCCGCAAGGTGAAAGAAATAATAACCGCGGCGACCGGCAAGGAGCCCAAGGGCTGGCTCGGGCCCGGACTGGGTGAGACGTTTAACACGCCCGATCATCTGGCGGCGGAAGGTTTCGAATATGTATGTGATTGGGGCAATGACGAGCAGCCCACGCCCATGCGGGTGAAAAGTGGCCGAATGATCGTTGTCCCCTACGAACTGGGCGTCAACGACATTCGTGTTTTCAATCGCGAAAATCACACACCCGAACAATACTACCGGATGGTTTGCGATCATTTCGACACGCTCTATCGCGACAGCGCCTCGGGCGGCCGCGTACTCTGCCTGCCGCTTCATCCATTCGTCATCGGCTTGCCGTTTCGCATCAATTATCTGGAGAAGGCGTTGGACTATATCTGTTCCCACGAGGGCGTGTGGCGCACGACGGGAGGGGAAATCGCCGAGTGGTACTATCGGAATTATTATAAGGATCCGGGAAAGTACGAAGGGTAGAGGAAGAGTTGGATGGAGACACGCGGTCATGGAGTGGTGCTCCCGGAAATACCGAAATTCCTCACTTCGTTCGGGATGACAGACTTCCGCCGGCTCCAGTATTGAATAGTTTTTGTGTCATAGCCGGACTTGTTCCATGCAGTAGCGTGCGCGGAGTGTCCTTGGTTTTTCACACACTCTGGGAAAATCAAGGATCGGGTTTCCCTTACAACCGATGAATACGGAGATTAAGTAAATAATGACTAACAAAAATGCCAAAAAATTTGCCCTCGACACCATCGAGCGCAACAGCGAGTCGATCGCGCTGCTGTGCGACAATATTTTTTATTTCGCCGAGCTCGGCATGCAGGAGTTCGAAACATCCGGGCTTATGATGGACATTTTGCAAAAAGCCGGATTTAAAATCGAGCGCAATCTATCAGGAATGCCTACGGGTTTTGTCACGATGTATGGGTCGGGCAAGCCGGTGGTGGCGCTGCACACGGAATTTGACGCGACTCCCGCGTGCTCGCAAGCCGCCGGCGTTCCGGAGCCGACGCCAATCGTTGACTTCGATGCATGATGCCCGTAACGAGTACGGGTAGACATTAAGAACTCAGCGCGCCATCTACAGAGAAAACACAGCGACCTCGGATAGCGCAAGAACCCAATGTAAACAAACTAGCGAGGACCGATCTCAGCAGTTAGAGTGACTGAAGAGCGCACCTCGATGGTGCCTGCCTCGACCGGAGTGGGCGCGGCCATCGCTTCCATTTGTGCCCCGCGTGCCTGTGCCAAGATCGGCCGGACTCCTCGTTCGCCTTCGATCACGGAAAGCACTCTAATGGTTTTCAGCCCCAGAGCGCCGGCCATTTCATCTGCTTTGTTTTTGGCCTTCTGTGATGCCAAACGGAGCGCCTGCACTTGGGCCGCTTGCTCGTCCTTCAGCGTAAAAATAAGCCGATTGATATGATTGGCGCCGGCCTGCATGCCGGCGTCGATCAGCTTGCCGACGTTTTCCAGCGCGCCGGTTTTGATGCGCAGGATGTTAGTCGCCGTGTAACCGGTGATTTCCGGCTTGCCGCCCTGTGGATAGCGATAGGTGGGATTCAACGAATAGCCGGCGGTTTTAACCTCGTCGTCCTTGCCAAGAATTTTCTTGACGGCGGCCATGACGCGCGAAAGTTTATCCGCGTTCTCCTTTGCCGCATCGGGAGCATTGCGCGCTTGGGTGACGACGCCAATGTCGATTTGCGCCTGGTCAGGCTCTGCCGTGATCACCGCTTCGCCATGCGCGGTGACCGAAGGCGGTCTGGATCGAAGTTCTTCTTGTTGCGCGTGGAGAGTCGAGGTGAACAACAAAACGGCAGCTGCCATCATCATTAAACGTTTCATGGAGAAGCCATCCTCCGAAGTTATGCAATGAGGCTATCGTATATTCGAGAGCCCTGCCAGCCTTGACGATGCACGGTCGCGTGTTAGATCGTTCTCACGATGAGATTAAATTGCATCTCTACTCTGATTCCTGCTAAAGGCTAGGTGTGGAATCGACCCTCGATCACGCGCGTCCC
>WHTF01000194.1 GCA_009379725.1 Deltaproteobacteria bacterium | reverse complement strand
CGGTAGAACGCCGCTCACCGAGGAAGGGCTGAGAGGCAGCCGAACCAACTTTATCCACTGGGGACAGGAATCTTTCGACCAGGGCGGCCTGCTGCGAGAGTTCATGCGCTGGGACTACGAGTTGCGCAATGCCGGACAGTTGGAAGCGGTCGTGGATCGGGCGATGGAAATGGCGCTCGGCGACCCGCAAGGTCCTGTATATCTGGTCTTGCCGCGAGAGGTTCTGGCGCAGAAAATGGAATCCATCACGATCCATCCTTTTCGCAAAGCGAGAACGGAAGCTTCGCAGCCGAGCTCGGAAACGATCAAACGAACCGCGGAGCTGCTCTGCCGGGCGTCCAATCCGCTGATTATAACGGGCCGGTTGGGCGCCGATACCGCCGCGGTGAGCGCGTTGGTTTCATTTGCCGAAACGCTGGTGGCGCCGGTGGTGACGCCGGCGAGCTCGTACGTGAGTTTCCCAAACACGCACGATTTTTATCTCGGCGTCAGTTCCGCGCCGTACGTTAAAGACGCAGATGTCCTTGTGGTAGTGGAATCGGACGTGCCGTGGTACCCGTTTCAGGCCAAGCCCGCTGAGAGCGCAAAGATTATTCAGATCGCCAGAGACCCAGCCTACAGTGGCATACCGATTCGTAGTTTTCCCATGGACATCTCCATCGGCGGCGATCCCAAGAGCGCGCTGCAGCTGCTCGCGCAAGAACTGAAGAACCAACCGAGGAATGAGAAAACGTTGGCCGAGCGCGCCGAGCGGATTCGCTCCGAGCACAAGCGCTACCGCGAGGGCTTGAAGCAAAAAGCCGAAAAGGCGAGCGCGGAACGGCCGATCAATGCTGCCTGGTTGGCCTATTGCGTCGAACAAGTCAGGGACCGTGACACCATCATCGTCAACGACCACGGCGTGCCCAATGAGCATCTCAGCTTGAGCGAGCCCGGATGCTATTTCGGCGGTTCTCACGCCGGAGGGCTCGGCTGGGGCATCGGCGGAGGCTTGGGTATGAAACTCGCTCGACCGCAGAAGACCGTGATCGCCTGCATGGGCGACGGAACCTATATCTTCAACAACCCGACCGCCTGCCATTTCGTATCGCAGGCGTACGATCTCCCCATGCTGGTGATTGTTTGCAACAACGCAACCTGGCACGCCAGCAAGGCAGCGACGCGACAGGTTTTTCCCGACGGATGGGCGGCGAGCACGGGAAACTTTCCGCTGTGCGAGCTAACGCCGGTGCCGCGCTATGAAATGGTTGTCGCCGCCCATGGCGGGTACGGTGAGCTGGTCGACGATCCGGCGCAGCTTTTGCCGGCACTCAAGCGCGCGCTCAAAGTTGTCCGTGAGGAAAAACGCCAGGCCGTGCTGAACGTGATCTGCGGCAGCCACTAGCAGCCAGATTTTCACCTTTCATTTTGTAGCCAGCGTCTTTTCTTTGCCGACCGAAGAAGCACCGTGATTGCGACGCCTCGTCTTCCGCCGAAAAAATTACCAGCAGCAATCCGGGGCGGTCTGTGGATGGTCGCTTCCGCGGCCGCCTTTACGGTGATGACCACCCTCATCCGTGAGGCGGCGCCGGACGTCCACCCCTTCGAGATCGCGTTTTTCCGTGCGCTGGTGAATCTCGTTTTGATGATCCCGTTCGCGATCCGCGCCGGAGGCGTCGGACTGAAGACCAATAACCACAAGGTCTTCGCCCTGCGGGGCGTCTGCGGGCTGGGCTTTTTGATGACTTATTTTTCCGGTGCGGCGCTTATCCCGGTCGCCGAGTCGCAGGCTTTGATCTTCACCTCGCCGCTGTGGGGAGCTCTCCTCGCGGTTCTTTTTCTCGGCGAACGAGTCAATAGGGTTCGGGCGCTGGCTTTGATCGCGGGTTTTGCCGGCGTGCTCATCATCTTGCGGCCCGGCCTTGTGCAGATCAGTTTCGGCGCGCTTCTCGTGCTGGCGGGCGCTCTGGCCGCCGCCGCCAGCAACACGATCGTCAAGTTCACCACTCGTACCGATCACCCGGACGCCATTGTTTTCTATCAAATGGTGTACGTTACGCCTATGATAGCGGTCCCGGCGTTGTGGGTATGGACCTGGCCGAACCTCGAGCAACTCTTGCTGATGTTTGGCGTCGGCTTTTTTGCCACGCTAAACCAGCGGTTTCTTTCCCGCGCCTATGCGGCGGCTGACGCGACTGCTGTTTTGCCGTTTGAGTTTGCCCGCCTTCCGGTCGCGGCGGTTATCGGCTTTTTGGCATTTCGTGAGCTTCCGGATATCTGGGCCTGGGTGGGCGGAGCGGTCATCTTCAGCGCTTCTTTATATATGGTACGACGTGAAACCCGTGCGGCTCGCCGAGATGCAGGGCTGATCGGCAATAGTTGCTCCTGATGTTGATGTTATGGTATCCGACTCGAGGATCCGTTGAACGGCGCAGAGGTTCGTATCAAATGAAGAAAATCCGCATCATCATCGCCGGCGGCGGCCCGGTCGGCGTCGTCGCTGCCTTGGCGTGCGCGCAACGCGGTTACGCCGTAACATTGCTCGAGGCCGAATCCACGATCGACGATAATCCCCGTGCGGCGACCACTCACCCCTCGACTCTCGAAATGATCGCTCGAGTCGGTCTCATCGATCAATTCATTCAAGAAGGTCTGGTGGCCCGCTTTTTCCAATTTTGGGACAAGCCGGCGCGCGCTCAGATCGTCGAGTTCGATCACGATACGCTGCGCGATGAGACGCCTTATCCATTCGTCGTCCAGACCGAACAACACAAACTCGCCCGGATGGGCATCGAACGGCTCAGGACTTTTGCCGACGCGAAAGTGCGTTTTGCCACGCGCGTCACGGGCGTGACCCAAGACGCCAATGGCGCGACGGTCACTGCCGAAGGTCCGGACGGCAAAGAAAGTTTTCGCGGCGACTACGTAATCGGCGCCGACGGCGGCCGCAGCACGGTTCGCAAAGCTCTCGATATCGAATTCGAAGGCTTTACCTGGCCCGAGCGTTTTCTCGTGCTGACTACGCTCGATGATTTTCAGGAACTCTTAACCGGCTGCTGCTATCGAAACTATCTGGCCGATCCCGACGAGTGGACCAATCTTTTCAAAGTCGCGGGCGACGACGGCAAGGGGCGCTGGCGCGCGGTGTTTCCGACACGAGTCGAAGAGAGCGACGAAGAAGCGCTGGGCGATGAATCCACCTATTCCCGCTTGCAACGAGTATTCCCTCTGGGCCGGCGTTACAACGTTGTTCATCGCAATCTTTACAAGGTGCACCAGCGGGTCGCCGCAACGTTTCGCCAGGGGCGGGTTTTTCTCGCCGGCGATTCGGCGCATGTGAACAACTCGGTCGGCGGCTTGGGGCTGAACGGCGGAATCCACGACGCCATGGAGCTGGTCGACACCTTGCATCAGGTAATCACCGGTCAAGCCGGCGAGGAATTATTCGACCGCTACACGCGCAGAAGGCGCACCTTGAATATTGAGTTTGTCCAAGAGCAAACGATCATCAACAAGAAACGACTCGAAGAGCGAGACCCCAAGGCGCGCCAGGCGCGCTTCGACGAACTGCGCGCCATAGCGGAAGATCGCGGCAAGCACACGGAGTTCTTGCTGCGCACATCGCTTATCGCCAGCGTGCGCAAGGCACAGAGCATGGAGTAAGGGCCATAACAGGACCCTTCTTACAATCAATCGTTGTTCAACCGCGCACAGGACGCGCTATTCAAATGTTCAACGGTTCACGAGTGAGTATAGGAAAGGGAGCTCACATTGAACTCGAACGTTCTACGCATTGGATGTTGAACCTATAAACCTTGAACGGCTGTTCGTCCTCATTTCATTTCCCGATGCACCTCCTGCAGTAGAGTGTAGTCCGCAAAATCGCCGGCTTTGATCTCTCGCGCGGTTTTCGCTCGCGCCTTGCCCTGGTTGATTAAAAATTCCAGTTGCTTCGGGTTCGGCAAACCGTTGGTATCGAACGCGCCGCGGTGGGTTTTATAAACGGATTCCGCGAGACTTCTATTTAACTTGAACATGCGCTCGAACACGGAAACGGTTCTCTCTCGGTCGTCGAGAACCAGGCGGAGGCCTTTCAAGGACGCCCGCAGTATCGCCTTCACTTGATCGGGTTGGTCGGCGAGCTTTTTCGAGGAGGTACCGAAGCAGGTCGGCGGCATCGGGACGATGTCTCCGATCGTCAATAAGGAGCGAAAGCCCAGCTGTTGCGCCTGAACGTCAAACGGCGGCGAGAGCAACGCCGCGGCGACGCGGTCGGCCTGAAGCGTGAGAAGAGCGTTAGAAGTTGTCTCTGCGCTAATTAATTGAACGTCAGAGTCGGCTCCGAGCCCCAGATGGCGCAAAACCAACTGAGTGACCACGCCGGTAGTCGATGCCACGCTCGTGACCGCGACGGTTTTGCCGCGCAGCTGCGCCGGGCTTTCGATCTTTGGGCTCACAATAAACTGAAATGCCTGATAGCGGTTGATGCAGCCGATATGGCGCACCGGAACGCCGTTCATGGCGGCAAAAGCCGCCGAATCGCCAGCGAGCGTGTAGTCGATCTCTCCGTTCAAAAGCCCGGCGATGGCGATGTTGGGGCGCACGGTTGGAGTGATGATATCGAGGCCTTCGTCGCGATAGAAGCCGGCATCCCGAGCGACATGAAAAGCTGTCTGGTTCACACTAACGGACGGCAGCGCGACAATAACCCGTGTTTGCGCACCCGCGGGGTTTTGGCTGGCGGCGCCGCAGAGCAGGATAAGGAGAATGACTGACAGCAGAGCAGGCTTTGTGTACGGCATCGGTGTGGACTCCTCTCGGCAATGATGCTTAACACGACGACGGTATACTCCGTCAATAGGAATGTGGCGTTTTCAAATGGCTGAAGCGAAATGAAGATTCGCGATGACGGCTTAAACGTCGATCGTTTGGCGCATCGTTTGCCTCTCAGGCCGTTGGAACGGCTGGGACGAATCAAACGGTATTGTTTATTGAAAAGATACTCATCCGCACTCTATTTTGATATAGGCAACCGAGAGGAGAATCGGTTCCATGATCGAGCTTTATCACAACGACATGTCGGTTTGTGCGCAAAAGGTGCGCTTCGCTCTCGGGGAAAAAGCGCTCAAGTGGGAAAGTCATCACTTGAACTTGCGGGCCGGCGACCAGCAAAAGCCGGATTACGTAAAACTCAATCCCAATGCGGTGGTTCCCACGCTGGTGAATGAGGGCAAAGTCATCATCGAATCCACGGTCATCAATGAGTATCTCGACGACGCCTATCCCGAACCGCGCCTGCGTCCTACCGACGCTGCCGCACGCGCGCGCATGCGTCTTTGGACCAAGCAGCTCGACGAAAGCATCCATGCCGCGACCAGAACAATGAGTAACGCCATCGCGTTTCGCCACCAGAAGCTCGCTCTCGGCACAGAGGCATTGAAGACTCTGCATGAAAAGATCCCCGATCCAAAGAAACGAGCGGAGAGCTGGGAAAATATTACTAAAGGTGTCGATTCAAGTTACTTCGCCGGCGCCGTGCGTCGCTTCGATAAACTTTTGGCGGACATGGAAACATCGCTAAGAGAAGAACCGTGGCTGGCAGGAAAAGAATTCTCTTTGGCCGATATCGGCTACGCTCCCTATGTCCTGCGCTTGCAAGATCTCCAGCTTCAGTTCCTCTGGGATAAACGGCCGCATATTTCCACGTGGTTCGAGCAGGTTGCCAAGCGGCCGGGTTATAAAGAAGCGTTCGACGACTGGCCCAATGAGTCCTACGCTTCGCTGATGAAAGAAAAAGGCGTTGAAGTACAGCCGCGGATCAAAGCCGTCCTTACGTCGGCGTAAGCAAACCGAAGACCGTTGGAACGATTGGAACCGTTGGAACAATTGGAACCCCTCTGAGTTATCGAACGGCTGGAACCCCGGATCAAGTCGGGGGCAAGCTCTAAACTCTTAAAAGACGGGAGTTATTTATGGAAAGTGCGGTATTGGTGCTAGATGTCTTAGGTCGAGTGCGCGACATGGTGCGGGACGCGCTAAAAGATTTATCGCCAGCCGACCTGCTGTCTCCGCCCAAACCTCATATCGCATGGTTGGTGTGGCACATAGCGCGCGTTCAGGATGCTAATTTCTCCGGATTGATGGAGCGCCCGCAGTTGTGGATCGCCGATGGGTGGCACGCGCGGTTCAACATGCCG
>WHTF01000193.1 GCA_009379725.1 Deltaproteobacteria bacterium | reverse complement strand
ATCATAGGCCAGCCATGACAGCCGCGCGGCCATTTCGGCCAGAGCGGCGATATCGGCGGGCGGCGCGCCGCGTATGCCGGTGAAAACTTTTGCGCCTTTCAAGCTTTCCAGTGCGCGGCGCGCTTCGGCGGCGCTGATGGGCGGGATGCGTAGCGCCACGTCGGCCAGGACCTCGACAAACACGCCGCCCAAACCCATGACTAGGATCGGTCCTAGCTGTTCGTCACGGGAAACCCCTAGCAAACATTCAACTCCGCTGATTTGTTTTTGCACCAGGACACCCTCAATGGCTGCGTCGGGCTTTGCCATGTGAACGCGCGATAGCATCTCGTCATAGGCGCGTTGCACGCTGTCAGGATTTTCTAAACCTAGCCGCAATGCGCCAAATTCGGTCTTGTGCGGAACATCCACCGATGCGACTTTAAGCACGCAGGGATATCCCAGTCGTTCCGCGGCACTGATGGCTTCATCGGTGGACTGCGCCATCACTGCCGGCACCAGCGGTATGCCGTAAGCTTGCAGCAATTCATCCATAGCCTGGTAGGATGACACTCCATTACCCAATTGTGGGTTACGTGGCGCGGCGCCGGCCCGCGTTGCCGCTGTGAAGCGATCATTGGCGCGATCGACTTCATTCCGGCGCAAGCGGCCGAGGGCGCGCAGGGATTTGCGGTAATCGCCGGTAAACGTCAGGCCTAAGCTGTTGAGCCGGTCGTACCATACTTCTGGCGGCGGTTCGGTTGCGCGCGTGAGCACGAACACGCGCTTGTCGTTGGCGGCACTTAACTGCGCAATTTTTTCATAGAGTTTTTCGGAAGACGGCGTGATCGTTTCCGGGAGATTGAGCCGCACACCGACCATGTTAATGTTCGGCTCCTGAAAAAATTTTTCCAGACATAGGTCGAAAGCTTCCGGTTTCATTCGTTGTAGGTCTTCCACATCGAGCGGATTGCCCAGCAATGTCGGCTTGGCCAGGCTGTCGACCATAACTTTTTGAGTTTCGGGACTCAGTTCGGGAATCGAGACGCCTTCCTGATCGGCAATATCGCATAGCAACGTGCAATCGCCGCCGGATATAGTGATCAAACCGACGCCGCGCTCATGTTTATCCGGTCGTGCCTTGGCACCGGCGAACAAGGCGGTGGTGTCCATGAGGTCATCGAGATCGTTGACCAGGATGGCCCCGTGCTGCTCGAAAAAGGCATCCCATGCGGCCGCCGAGCCGGCGAGTTGGCCGGTATGAGCGATAACGTTACGTTTGGCGCGTGCGGTGCGGCCGGCGCGTAGTATGAGGACGCTCTTGCCATTGGCGACCGCGCGATCGAGAGCGGCGGCCAATCGTCGAGGTTCTTTAGGGGCGGCCTCGAAGTAGGTTGCGATGACATCGATCTCCGCACATTCCGCCTGGTAGGCGAGATAGTCGGCGGAATTCAGGACGACTTCGTTGCCGCCGCTGGCGCAGACATGAAATCCAAAACCGCGCTTGGCGCCTAGGTTCATCACTAAATTCATCATACCGCTGCTCTGAAAAATGCAGCCGATGTTCCCCGCACGGAGATTTTTCGGCAATTCGCCGCCCCACAACCCGAGCTTGGCGCGCATGGAAACAAAACCCATGCAGTTGGGCCCGAGTAGCTTAAGACCGCCGGCATTGGCTGCATCGGTGAGTTGTTGCTGCAGCTTTTTGCCCTCTTCGCCTCCTTCGGCGAAACCGTCGGCGAAGATAACGCCGGCTTTGACCCCTTTTTTACCCACCTCTTCGACGATAGAGACTACCGTGTTCGTGTTCACAGCAATCACAGCGAGCGGTATGTCTCCCGGCGCGTCGAGGATGCTGGGGTAGGCTTTCAGTCCGAAAACTTCCGGACGGCCGGGGTTGATCGGCACAACACGAGACGTGTCGAATCCCATGTTCTGCAGATTTTTAAATACATTGACCGCGTAGTGATTGCGGTCGCTGGCGCCGATGATGGCGAGACGATCCGCCTCGAAAAGCGGTGCTAAAGGACTGGTGCTGGCCAAAGTAACCTCCCGTGATCTTTCGTCTAATCGCTTTAAGTATCTAAGTTCCCTTACCGCAGCTAACGATGGATGTCCACGCGAGTCGGAAAAGCGGCTCGTCTCGCCCGTCAAGTTCGATGTCGGCCAAGTCTCATGACAAAAATTGCCAAGCGGTTAAAGATCGTGTTACAATTTCACCCATGGTTTCTAGAAGTTTCCCATCAACGAGTTCCGTCGATCGACAGTCAGTTTGCAACCGGGCCTGTCATCCACTCCGGCGATAACATTGTGTTGATTGCTTTCTTGAAGTTATTGGCTCGATTGCCGCTTCGATGCTTTCATCGCGCCGGGGTGGTGGTCGGCTGGTTGATGTACTGGAGCTGGCCCACGTACGCCAACCGTCTCCGAGAAAACCTGCGCGCCAGTGCGATCTGTGCCAGCGAGCATGACTATCGCATGCTGCTCCGAGAAAACATCCGTGAGAGCGGTAAGGCCGTCACCGAGTGGGTGAAAATATGGTTTGGCCCGGACCGTGAAACAAACGATCTCGTTATTGACTGCGAGGGTTGGTCGCACGTCGTGGAAGCGCAACGTCGCGGCAAAGGTATTATTTTCATGACTCCCCACTTGGGTTGTTTCGAAATCGTCGCACAGTACATTGCCTATCGGACGCCGCTGACGGTATTGTATCGACCGCCTAAAAAACCATGGATAGAGCCATTGATCGTCGCCGGGCGCAGCCGGGCGCAGCTAGGGCTGGCGCCCACTACCCGAAAAGGCGTCCAGCTGCTTCTCAAGGCTTTGCGTCGAGGCGAAGCCGTCGGATTACTGCCGGATCAGGCGCCTAACTCTCGCGCCGGAGTATGGACGAATTTTTTTGGCCGTCCCGCTTATACGATGTCCCTAGTCCGTAAGCTGCAGCAAACCACCGGCGCAGCCGTAATCAGTGCCTTTGCCGAACGCCTGCCCTGCGGTGGGGGATTCCGCATGGAGTTTCAGCCTGTGACAACCGAAAATTTCGATGAAAGGGCCCTTAATCGCATCGTCGAAGATCTTGTACGAGGCTGCCCCGCCCAATACATGTGGAGTTACAATCGTCACAAGGTGCCGCGGTTGGCGACAAAACAATCGCCAGCGCCGCAGGGCTAGGCGCTCGGTTTCACAAGGCATCGAGCGAACCCATGAGGGTGGCTAGGCCGGCTGCAAAAGATCAATCAGCGTTCGCACATCGCCGACTCGTTCCAAACCCAGCACCGTCGTGATCAGCTGTTCCGTTTGTTTTGCTGACATGGCCTCTTTAGCGTTGCTGCGAAATTTATCCAGAACTTCGCTTTGCGTCATGGGATTCTCCGGATGCCCCTTGGCGACTCGTGCCGTGTGGGTAAAGCGCGTGCCGTCTTTTAGCTCGATCCTGACCGGACAATAAGAACCGGGCTCGGGAATCGACTCGTCCATGATAACCTGAACTTTGCTGAGGGCCTCTTGAACCTGCGGCTGGTTGGTTTTGGCGTCGGTGAATGTAGCAATGTCTAATTTCCCTTCTAAAATGCAGAGCGCGACGACGTAATTGATCGCGAACTTGCCGCGCAAGCCGGTTTTTACTTCCGGATGAAAATGGCGTTGATAGCGTAGTGGCGGAATGCTGACTTCGATCTTGGCGACGTCGGCAAAGTTTATTCGATGCTCATGCTTGAGCTGCAGCGCGGCGTCGGCGGCAAGGAACTGCGGCGCGCTGCATGGGTGCATCTTTAGAGCCAGACCCGGAGCTTCGAGAAAGAACGGCTTGCCGATATCTTCAACCATCTTCTGGTAGTCGCAGGTCCCCGGTCCGAAAAAAGTGTCGCAAAAACCGCGCGGCGCTTCGATGATCGCGTCATCGGCGGTGAAACCCTGCTCCGCCAGTAGCACCGCTTCAACGCCATTGCGCGCCGAATTGCCGGCGTGAAACGGTTTCACCATGGAGCCTTGTTGCCGTTGAATACCCCCTGCCGCCGAGGCGGCCACACCCAAAGCTGCTTTCAATGGCGCTCTTTCCAACTTCAGCACACTGGCACATGCGACGGTGGCACCGAGACTGCCCCAGATCGGTGTACTGTGGAAGCCCCGGCGTTGAACATTAGGCGCATTAGCGGCAATCTTGGCGATGAATTCGATGCTCAGAACGTAGGCCTTTAACAAATCCTTGCCGGATGCATGGGCGGTTTCACCGAGCGTCAGTGCCGCGCTGAAAACCATACTCGACGGATGACCCAGGTGAATGAAGGCATCCCAGTCATCGAAATCGAGCGCGTGAGCCAGAACGCCGTTGGCAAACGCCGCCATCGGGACCGAGGCCTTGGTTGCGGTTCCCCAAATCGAAGCTTCCTGCGCGTTTCCAGCCCGCTTGCTGTAGGTTAACGCGATCGTTGCGACGGGGGTTGAAACGGCCGCCAGCGCGGTGCCGAGTGTATCGAGCATGTGCATTTTCGCGTTGGCGCAAGCCTTCTCCGGAATAGTCGAAAAGTCAGTTTCCGTCGCGAAGCGGGCAAGCGTATCAGTGACCGGTGTAACCGTAGCCATCTTGTTCTCGTGCCAATTGGGAGATATGAAAGTTCCAATATCCGAATTGGGACCTTGTGTCTATCTATGCTAAGAGAAAATCCATAGGTGCGACCGGCGTCGCGTCGAGGAAAAGTCAAACAAGCGTAAGGGGAGAAACATGAAGGGTTGTTTAGACGGCATCAGAGTCTTGGAACTGGGCAATTTTATTTCCGGACCGTACGGCGCGATGTTGCTCTCGGACATGGGCGCGGAAGTCATTAAAGTTGAGAATCCCAAAGGTGGCGATCCGTTTCGCGGCTGGGACCTGGGTGGGGACCAGCCTAACTTCTGGGCGTATAATCGCGGCAAAAAGAGCGTGACCTTGAATTTGCAAACTCCCGAAGGCAAGGAGATTTTTTACGGCCTGGTCAAGAAAGCCGACGTGGTGATGGAAAACTATCGCCCCGGCGTGACGAAAAAGCTGCTTATCGACTATGACACGTTGCGCACAATCAACGAGCGTATAATCTGCTGCTCGATCACCGGCACCGGTCCCACGGGTCCGTACGTCAACCGCCCTGCATACGATACGGTCGGGCAGGGAATGGGCGGCATGATGAGCGTGCTGATGGACCCCAAAGATCCCAAACCCATCGGACCCGCTTATGCCGATTGCTTGAGCGGTATGTTCTCCGCCGTTGGCGTTCTGGGCGCGCTGGTTTCCAGATCGCAAACCGGCAAGGGACAGCAGGTGGACGCGACAATGGCCGGGTCCATTCTCGCCTTCTTGATCGCCCCGGCGACCGAAACTCTCGCGCATGGGCAAGCCCCAGGTCCATACACGCGCCCGCGCCAATCCCAAACCTATGCTTTCTCCGGCTCGGATGGCTTGCCGTTCGCGATCCATTTGTCTTCGCCGCAAAAGTTTTGGGAAGGTCTATGCAAATCGGTCGAGCATCCCGAACTGATCGAAGACCCGCGCTTTAAAACCCGCCCGGACCGGCGCAAGAATTACGACGAACTGCACAAGACCTTCGCGGCGGTCTTTAAAGAGAAACCGCGCTCCCATTGGATGGAACGCCTCGAAGCCAATGACGTGCCACACACGCCGGTTTACAATCTCCAAGAAGTCTTCGAAGACCCGCAGATCCAGCACATGGGCATGCAAATCCAAATCGAGCGGACAACCAAGCCGGCGATCCGCACGGTGAAGTTTCCCTTGGAATATAGCGAAACCAAAATTCCGCATCCCGCGCCGCCGCCCGAATTGGGCGAGCATAATGTGGAGTTTCTAACCTCGCTGGGCTATGACGAAACAAAAATCGCTGGGTTCAAAGAGAAGGGCGTGATCTGATTACAGCTGAGCGCCAGTTTCAGACAGGAGAGTCGATGAAGACGCGGTCACGTCACTTTCGTCATCCCTTCGCAGGCAGCAGCAATCTAGAACCCCCACTAAATCTCCTCCTTTGCTAAGGGGGAGACAAAGAGGGGGTGGATTCCGGCTCGCGTGGCTTCGCCCGCTTGGCTAGAATGACACAAGAAAGTACGTAACGGACTCATGGAGACACGCAATAGTGAGCGATACTCGCACTAATCACAAGGAGAGATACGAATGAGAGGTTGCTTGGACGGCATCAGAGTTAGGCAAATAGTAGAAAAGGTAAGGAGACAATACTAAATTTTACTCATCATGCTG
>WHTF01000192.1 GCA_009379725.1 Deltaproteobacteria bacterium | reverse complement strand
AGCTTGCCGCCGGCAGCAGAGTTGAATGGGCTAACTCGGCCGCAAGCTCAATGAGCTGCGGCAGATTTCCAAAAGCGCTGAACGTAGCCGCGGTTTCCGCACTCGGCGCCATTCTCAACGTCACTTCGGTAATGATCCCTAGCGTGCCCAGGGAGCCCACGAAAAGCTTGCACATGTCATAGCCGGCGACGTTCTTGACGACTTTGCCGCCGGCTTTGATGTGCTCGCCCGTGGCCAGCGCCACTTTCATACCGATGACTAAGTCGCGCACGCTACCGTAGCAGCTCCGGCGCGGTCCGTTAAGATTTGCCGCCACAATTCCGCCAACGGTGGAGCGTTCGGAGTATGGCGGATCGAAGGGCAAGAACTGTTTCTGACTGGCAAGAATTCTTTGTAATGCCGCCAAAGTGATGCCGCTCTGCACGGTCGCAGTCAAGTTTGCCTGATCATGTTCGATCACGCGGTTGAGTTTCGCCAGATCGACAATGACATCGACTTGGCGCGGTAGATTGCCTATCCGCATGGCCGTTCCACCGCCCCATGGAGTCACGGCGGCTGCCGACTCCATGCAGATGCGTAATGCCGCGCTCACTTGGCCGCCGTTTTCCGGAAAACAAATCAACGCCGGTGCTTTTCCGTCGACGGCGCGAGACGCGAGCAGCCCTGGTTCGCTGTTTACGGCATTAGCGCCCAGCTCTGCTGCCAACCTGCCTGCCAGTCGGTCCGCGCCAGGTTTCATTTTGATGAAGAGTGTTCGTAGGCGCGGTCGAGGAGGTCCATAAGGTGGTAGACTTTTACATTGGGTCCGTATTTTTGCGCGCCGTATTGCAGTTGCAGCATGCAACCGGGATTAGGCGCGACAACCGCTTCAGATCGGGTGTCCGCGATGTTGGGCATTTTCTCTTTGAGAAGCTGCCGTGACATTTCGGCATGAGTGATGTTGTAGATCCCGGCGCTGCCGCAGCAACGGTCGGAGCCAGTCATCTCGACGAGTTTCAATCCGGGGATCGCTTGCAGCAATTGTCGCGGCTGGCTGCGCACGTGCTGGCCATGCGCTAGATGGCAAGGGTCCTGATAGGTGACGGTGACATCTATGGATCCGAGCTTGCCGATCAGTCCGATACCGGCGAGAAATTCCGCCGCGTCTTTGACTAACGAACTAAAGCGTATGGCCTTTGTCACATAGCTCGGATCCTCGTGCAGCAAGTGGCCATAATCTTTCATGGCGGCGCCGCAGCCGGCGGCGTTGACGATGACCGCATCTACGCCGGCCTCGAGAAAAGCGTCGATATTACGCCGGGCCATTTCCTTGGCCGCGGTGGTCTCGCCGTTATGGGTATTGAGCGCACCGCAGCAGATCTGTTGTTTGGGAAAAACAACTTCACAACCATTGCGTTGAAGCACCCGCACGGTGGCTTCGTTGACGTCACCGAAGAGCAGCGGCATCACGCAGCCGTTCAGGACTGCAACCTTGGCGCGCCGCTCGCCGATAGCCGGAACAGTCTTCGACTTGGGCTCGAAGAAACGTCGCGGAATCGGCGGCAGCATTGCATCCATCTGGCGCAGTTTTATTGGTAGCAGCGGCTGGATGAACCGTTGTAAACCCGTTCGTTGGTAGAGGCGCAAGAGGCCAAAGAGCAATTTCAGACGTCGTGGATAGGGGAGCAGCCGGGTAAAGGCAAAGTTCAGGACGCCGCGTGTCACCTTCGATCCCGGCGGCCCGATTACCGCTCGCGCGGTCTCGGCGATGCGGCCATACTGAACCCCCGAAGGGCAGGCCGTCTCACAGGCACGGCAAAGCAAGCAGAGATAAAGATGGTCCTTGAAGCGGTCGGTGAGTTCGATACGGCCATCGGCAGCGGCTTTTACCAGGTGAATCCGGCCGCGCGGCGATTCCGGTTCCAGGCGCAGCGCGCGATAGGTCGGACATTGATTCAAACAGAGCCCGCAGTGGACGCACTGATAGAGTTCGGGAATATCGAGCGCGGCGATCTTCGGATGATCGCCGCTGTTTTGATGGTGCGGAACGTGTTCCAAGTGATTATTCTCCAGCCCTCACTTCAAATCCACATTCCCGCCGGCATATGCGCTGGCTGCCGGCGCACTTCGCCGCAACTTGCCGGCGTTGGAAACAGCTTTGCAGGATTGAACCGCCCGTCGGGGTCCAGCGCTTTGCGGACGCGTGTCATTGCTTCAAGATCGGCTTCACTAAACAGCAAACCAATGTAAGCCTTCTTCTCGATACCGACTCCGTGCTCGCCGGTAATGCTGCCGCCGAGCTCGATGCAGGCTGTCAAGATCGCCGCGCCGGCCTCGATGACCCGATCAAGCTCTCCGGGCGCGCGCATATCGAAAAGGATGTTTGGATGGAGATTGCCGTCGCCAGCGTGAAATACGTTGGCGATGCGTAAATTGAATTGTTTGCTGATCTCGGCGACGCGCTTCATGATTGCCGGCAGTTGGCTGCGCGGCACCACGCCATCATTGACATAGTAGTTAGGCGCCAGCGCGCCCATGGCGCCGAAAGCGCCTTTTCTGCCTTTCCACAGCCGCTGCCGCTCTGTTTCGTCCTGTGCGACTCTGACCTCACGCGCGCCGCCGCGCCGGCAGATATCGTGGATCAAGTTTATACACTGGTCGGTTTGCTCACGCACGCCTTCCACTTCCACCAGCAGTACCGCTTCGGCATCGCGAGGGAAGCCCACCGGTGCACCCGACTCCACAGCTTCAATGGTCGTGCGATCCATCATCTCCAATGCCGCGGGGATGATTCCCGCCCCGGTGATTTCGACCACGGCCTGGGTGGCGTCCTCCATGCGATCATAGATGGCGAGCAAGGTGCGCACCGACTCGCGCGCGCGCATGAGTTTCACGGCAATTTTGGTGACCACTCCCATGGTTCCTTCGGAGCCGACGAACACGCCGCAGAGATCGTAACCGGGAGTGTCGTGGACTTCGCCGCCAAGCCAGACGATCTGGCCGTCGTCCAGCACCACCTCGACGCCGAGAACATGATTGGTGGTGACGCCGTAGGCCAGTGTGTGCGGCCCGCCGGAATTGTTGGCGACATTGCCGCCGATGGAGCAAGCGGCCTGGCTACTGGGATCCGGCGCATAAAAAAATCCTTCGGTCGCCACGGCCTTGGTCACATCGATGTTAATCACGCCGGGCTCGACGATGGCAATGCGATTGGGCAGATCGATTTTCACAATACGATCCAACCGCGCCAATGACAAAACTATGCCTCCCTCGGCAGGCACGGCGCCGCCGGCAAGACCGGTTCCCGAGCCGCGCGGAACGATAGGCACAGCGGCCCGTTTCGCAGCCTTGACCACCGCGGCAACTTCTTCGACATCGCCTGGCAATGCGACGATCTCCGGCATGACCCGAAAGATCGAACCGTCCTGTTCGTAGACGACGACGTCTTCGGGCTCGACCAGCACGTAGCGCTCGCCGACGATGGCGCGCAAAGCGCGAATGAGCTCTTTTGGCGGCATGATAATCGAAACCGTACTGAGCGTAGCAGGCGGTGTCAACCTGCGCGCGTTGGCAATTCTTCGCGCCGAGTATAACGTTGACGAAAATCCGCGAAGTGTAATATAAGCGGGTGACTTAAGATTTCAAATTGTCGCGCACAGGAGGCAAATCATGTCGCAACAAGAAAAGGTTCAGGAGACAGATACTAAAAAAGTTTCTCGGCGAAATGTCCTTAAAGCTGCCATGGCCGCAGGCGGCGCGGCGGTGCTCGGCTTCAGTTGCGGAAAAGAAGAGACACCCGCGCCGACTGCTCCTGCGATAACCAAGGGACAGGGCCCGATCACGATGCGCTGGCAGAGCACCTGGCCGCAGAAGGACATCTTCCATGAGTTTGCGCTCGACTTTGCCAAAAAGGTTAACGACATGACGGGCGGCGATCTCAAGATCGACGTGCTGCCTGCGGGAGCGGTGGTGCCGGCTTTCGGTCTGCTTGATGCCGTTTCGAAGGGGACACTGGACGGCGGGCACGGCGTGCTTGTGTATCACTATGGCAAGCAAACGGCGCTGGCGCTCTGGGGATCGGGTCCGGCCTACGGCATGGACGCCAACATGCTGCTTGCATGGCACAAGTTCGGCGGCGGCAGGGAGTTGCTCGACAAGCTTTACAAATCGATCGGCGCCAACGTTGTCTCTTTCCCCTATGGTCCGATGCCGACTCAACCGCTCGGCTGGTTCAAAAGGCCAATTACCAAAGCCGATGACATGAAAGGGCTCAAGTTCCGCACCGTGGGCATTTCCATCGACGTATTCACCGGCATGGGCGCGGCGGTCAATGCCCTCCCTGGCGGCGAGATCGTGCCGGCGATGGACCGGGGACTGCTCGATGCCGCTGAGTTCAACAACGCGAGCTCGGATCGCGTGCTCGGTTTCCCCGATGTCTCGAAGGTCTGCATGTTGCAAAGTTATCATCAGAACGCCGAGCAGTTCGAAATTATGTTTAACAAGGGCAAGTATGACGCCTTGCCGGCGAAGATGAAGTCGATCATTGAGAACGCCGTGGAAGCCGCTTCGGCTGAGATGTCGTGGAAGGCCGTCGACCGGTACTCCAAAGATTACGTCGAGATGCAAACCAAGGACAAAGTCAGATTTTACAGAACACCGGACGCCGTGCTACAGAGACAGCTCCAGACCTATGATACCGCCGCAGCAAAAAAAGCCGCTGAAAACCCGCTCTTCAAGGAGATCGCCGAATCGCAGCGCAGGTTCGCCCAGCGCGCGGTGAAGTGGGATCTCGACACCAACGTCAGCCGACGCATGGCGTATAACCATTATTTTGCCAAGCCAGCCGCTAAAAAAAGTTAACTGTTTCGTGATCTATTTCAACACCCCAACCAGCCATCCGGTGTCCAACGGATGGCTGGTTGGGGTTGGGCACCCATGAATGCTCAGAGCTTCCTCCATTCCATCGACCGTTTCAGCTACTGGTCGGGCAAAGCTTTCGCGTGGCTGATCGTGGCGCTGACCCTCGTGGTTTCCGTGGAGGTCTTCAAGCGTTATATCCTGAACGCGCCGACGGCATGGATCTTCGACTTCAACAACATGCTTTACGGCACGCTCTTCATGATGTGCGGCGCCTACACCCTGGCGCAGAGCGCGCATGTGCGCGCCGATTTTGTCTACACGTACCTGAGGCCGCGCACCCAGGCGGCGCTGGACTTGGCTCTCTACCTATTATTTTTTGTCCCCGGCATTCTGGCGCTCATTTATGCGGGGTACGGCTACGCCGCTGACTCCTGGCGCATCGGCGAGCACTCCACCGTAACCGCCGAGGGGCCGCCCATCTACCATTTCAAGACCGTGATTCCGATCGCGGGCGCGCTGGTGATGATCCAGGGGCTAGCCGAGATCGTGCGCTGCATCGTTTGCCTGCGCACCGGCGCTTGGCCGGCGCGGCTTGATGACGTCGAAGAGATCGACGTCATCGACACGCAGCTCGCGCATAGCGAATACGTTGACGAGGAATCGCGCCGCGCTGCCAGGGAATCAGCTCACGCCATCGATGATGCAGCCCGCCATCACAGTGTCAGAGATGAGGAGGAGCACAGCAAGCCATGAGCGATCCGTCACTCGGCCTCACCATGCTGGGGCTCATCGTGGCAGCGATCATGATGGGCTTTCCGACGGCATTCACGCTGATGGGCCTCGGCATGATGTTTGGCTTTCTCGCGTTTTGGGTGCCTGGGCAACACTGGTATGACAACCAGATCTTCGACCTGATGGTGCAGCGGACCTACGGGGTGATGACCAATGATACTCTCTTGTCGGTCCCATTGTTCGTGTTTATGGGCTACATCATGGAACGCGCGGCGCTGGTCGACCGGATGTTTCATAGCGTGCAGCTCGCCTTCCGGCGCGTACCCGCTTCCCTGGCCGTGACCACGCTCATGGTGTCGGCCTTCTGGGGCATCGCCTCCGGTATTGTGGGCGCGGTGGTGGTTCTCATGGGCGTCATCGCGATGCGGCCGATGCTGAAGGCCGGCTATGATGTCCGGCTCGCCTCCGGCGCCATCACGGCGGGCGGTACCCTCGGCATTCTTATTCCGCCGTCTGTCATGCTGATTGTTTATGCCGCGGTGGCTGGGGAGTCCATCGTCAAGCTTTACGCGGCTGCGATGCTGCCGGGTTTTTTTCTCACCTTTCGTTATCTCATCTACATCCTCGGCTGGGCGATCTGGAATCCAAAAATCGCGCACAAACTGTCACTGGACCAATATCGAATCATAG
>WHTF01000191.1 GCA_009379725.1 Deltaproteobacteria bacterium | reverse complement strand
CGAGGGACTAAGTGACGCTTTTTTTAGAGGAATCGGCGCGGCTGCAAACCGAAGCCATGAAACTCGGTACGCCGATGTTTATGGAGCGCGACGAAGCCGAGAAGATCGCCAAACGCCTTTCAAGCCTACCTCCGTCGAACGCGCTTGGGACCATTTTGCGGCAAAATACGCCGATTGATTTTGATGCTCCTCCTTTTGGTCCGACCAGCGCATAGGCGATCCGCCGGTGAGGGAACTTGGCAGCGATCAGATGGGAGACCCCGCCTCGCTCGTTCTTTACCCTAGCGTTACGTTCACGACTTGCTTGCGTATTTTGTACTTGCCGGCTTGCTTCATTACTTGCGGCACGAGTACCCCGGGCACATCGACGAATGATTTTTGATTTTCGATGTGAATCTTGCCGATTGCGTTCCCTGGGATATCGGCGTGATAGGCGATGGTGCCGACAAGATCGCTTGGGCTGATCCCATGTGTCGTGCCTACGTTCAAGGTCAGCCTTACCATTCCCTTTTCGTGTGAATCCTTGCCACCGCGATGCCGCGGTGTCGACTTGGACGATGCTCGCGAGAAAGAATCGGATGATGACCGTAGCCCGCGCTTCTCGGCGCGATAGCTGCCGCGGCGAGGTTCGCGTTGAAAGCGTTTACTGGCTCCTTCCTTTGTTTCTTCTACTTCGACCACCGGCGCGATCGTGCGTTGCTTTTCGTCGCCGCGGGCTAGTTTGAGAGCGGCGGCGGCGACGTCCAACGGGTCATGGCCCTGGGCAACCAACTCCTCGACGATCGCGCGTTCACGATTGATCCGCCCGCGCTTGAGCCAGACGGTCACTTGCTCGGTCAGTTGCGCGCTGCGCCGTTTCATAATGTATTCCACGCTCGGTAATGTGGCGCGCAGGAATTTCTGCCGGGTAAACGCTTCGATGCGACGTAAATGGGCGTGCTCGGCGGGCGTGATCAGTGAGATGGCGATCCCGGTCTTGCTGGCGCGGCCGGTGCGGCCGATCCGATGGACATAGACTTCGACTTCACTCGGTAGATCATAGTTGAAAACATGGGAAATGTCGTCAATGTCGAGGCCCCGCGCGGCGACGTCGGTTGCCACCAGTAGCTGAATTTGATTGTTGCGAAAGCGATTGAGCACACGCTCGCGTGCTTGCTGGGTGAGATCGCCGTTGAGAGTTTCGGCAGGGAAGCCCTGCCGGGTAAGCGCAGTGGCCAATTCGGCAGTGCCAATGCGTGTGCGCGCAAAGATCAAGGCGCGCTTCACGTCCTCGTTTTCCAGGATACGCGCGAGCGCGGCGACTTTATCGGACTGCCGCACGAGGTAATAGCGTTGTTCAATGGCAATCGCGGTGACTTGACCGCGCTGAATGGTCACAGACTGCGGCGCGCGCATATACTTGTCAGCCAGACGGCGGATCGGCGCCGGTACGGTGGCGGAAAAGAGCGCGGTCTGACGCGTCGGCGGGGTTTTAGCTAAAATGGCTTCGACATCGTCGATGAACCCCATCTTCAGCATTTCATCCGCTTCGTCGAGCACGACACTCTTAATGGCGCTAAAGTCCAAGATGTTGCGGTTCAGCAGATCGAGCAAACGTCCCGGCGTGCCGACGACAATATCTACGCCCCGGCGCAGCTGCTTTATCTGCTGGCCAAAACTTTGACCGCCATAAACGGCCAGCACCTGTACGCCGAGATGGCGTCCGTAGCCTTGCATGGCTTCGGCCACTTGCAGAGCCAGCTCACGGGTGGGCGCGAGCACCAATGCTTGAGGAATTTTGCGCGGTTGATAATTGTTGAGAATCGGCAGGGAGAACGCCGCCGTTTTGCCCGTGCCGGTTTGAGCTTGACCGATCACGTCAACGCCGCTGAGCATGAGCGGAATCATGCCTGATTGGATGGGCGTTGGCGTCGTATAGCCGAGCTCGGTGAGCGCCTGCATCAATGCCGGATGCAGATTGAAATCAGAAAACTCTACTGTCATAGAAAGGCTCCTTAGGATACTTATGTGTAGACGTTCTTTATGCTGCAACGTCTCTGCAGATACCGGTCCTGTGGTGGTTCAACACTCGGACCCATCACATAAGCACGAGCCGTTCTGTTGTCTTTAAACGCCCAACGTTTGACGCGGACAGGCACTACCAGACCCAGATGAATTGCCACTTTCGGAAGGTATTTCAGAGTATCACACTGAGGCTCGAACTTCGAACGTGCGAAATTTGGGGGAGGAGCCAGAATTGGCTGTATCAGATTTCTCATTGGTTTTACCTTCCGCGAAGCCCGCTGGTGTTTTATTCCACGCCTGCGAGGGCACGACTTTTCTTCGAGCTTCTGTTTGCTGTCCGCGCCGATCGTGATGAATTCACGGCGGCCTGGAGGTTTTCGGCGAGCAGGGCCGTTTGCTCGGAGGCGATGACAGACTTCGCCAGCGGCCGATCAGCCAGAGCGCGCGAGTCATCGCTTTCCTAGCGGCATCAAAAATTTCTTTGCTTGCAAAGCGCGCTAGCGCAGGAGTACAAGGAATCGCAACGATAAGGAGGAGTGATGAAACATCGGGCATTTTGTAGCAACGTTGTCGCGTTCATTCTTTGGATGATGGTGTTTCCGCTTGGGCTTCAGGCGGCCTCGGCGCCTCACAAAGCGATCTTTACCTTCGGCGGTTTGAATGAGCGCAGCGGCATACTTTGGGTCGCGCGCGATGCCGGCATATTTCAAAAACACGGGCTGAATGCAACCGTCGTCAACGTGCGCAACGCCGCCATCGGCATGTCGGCTCTCACCTCCGGCGAAACGCAGTTCCACGTCGGTTCCGCAACCGGGTCCTCCCTCGGGGCCATGGCCGGCGGGCTTGATCTCGCGTTTATCGCCGGATTGATCAACAAGCTGGATGGAACTTTTGTCGTCAATCCGAAGATTCGCACGCCGGCGGACCTCAAGGGAAAAACAATCGGCGTGCAGAGCATCGGCGGCGGCGTTTGGATGTTTTCGATGCTTGCCTTCGAGCACTGGGGGCTCAATCCGGAGCGGGACAAGATTCAGTTTCGCATTATCGGTGATCAGTCGGTCCTGGCCCAGGCAATGACGCAAAATATTATCGACGGCGCGTATCTGGGCTACACGTTCGGCGCGCAAATGGAAAAGCAAGGATATCGAGTACTGGCCGATCTCGCCAAGCTCGGCATTCCCTATCAGGGGCTTGGAATCATGACCCGACGGAGCCTGGTGGACCGCACGCCGGAGATCGCCGAACGAGCCTTGAGGGCCATGGTCGATAGCATCGCCTATATTAATAATCCCGCCAACAAAACGGCAATATTAAAAACCCTGAGCAAAGAACTGCGTCTGTCTAAAGTCGAGGACGCTGAGCCCGGCTACGAAGTAATGCGGACGCTCTATGATCGGCGCATTTATCCCAATAGCGATGGGCTTCGCAACGTAATTCGTTTGCTTAGTAGAAGCAGCGAGCAATTTAAAAAGGTCAAGGTCGAGGATATCGTTGACGAACGGGTAGTGCGCAAGTTGGAAAAAGAGGGGCTGTTCTAAGCCGCATAGCGCAAAGCATTTTGCCTCGCTTTTTGCTGTTGGCGCTTAGCTTGGCAGTTTTGACCAAGCCTTCGGGCATCATCGGCAGCCTGCAAGAAAACCGAATCTCGTAGCCAAAAGGCAAACTTGACGCTTCAAGGGGTGGAGTGGTAGAGCTACGATAGACCTACTAACGGAAAGCGAGATAAGCCCAAAGGAGGGATTTTATGGCTGGCAATGGTGATAATGCAGGGTTCGAAGTGATCATTTCATCGGACTCGCACGTAATGGAACCGTCCGAGATCCTAGTTGAGCGCGTGCCGAAGAATTTCAAAGACCAGGCGCCGCGCTTTCCGCAGTTGCAAGTCGGCTCGAGTTTTCAGACTCATCCCGGCGGTTCGGATCCGACGCACCGCATCACGGAGATGGAAACCGACGGCGTGACCGCCGAAGTGCTCTTCCCGACCTATCTGTTACCGCACTTCGCGATGGACGATGCAAAGCTGCAGGAAGTTAGCTTTCGCGCTTATAACGACTGGTTGATCGATTATTGCAATGCGTCGCCAAAGCGCTTGATCGGGATCGCCGCGATTTCCGTCTACAACATCGATGAGGCGGTAAAAGAGCTGGAACGCTGTGCCAAGGCCGGCGTGAAGGGTTCTATTATCTGGCAAGCGCCGCATCCCGACCTGCCGTTTCATTCGGAGCATTACAATAAGTTCTGGGCTGCCTCGGAGGATCTCAACCTGCCGGTTCACCTGCATATTCTCACCGGGCACGGCTACCATAAGGAATCGGTGTTCGGCAACAAAAGAACCGGAGTCGAAGCTTATCGGGGCAGCGTGAACTTGAAGCTCAAGGAAATCATCGACGCCTTCTTCGAGCTGATCTTTTATGGTGTTCTCGATCGTTATCCCAAACTCAGGTTCGTCAGCGTCGAAAATGAGATTGGTTGGATGCCGTTTATGCTGCAGCAATGGGATTACTACTACCGAAGATTTCGCGGCGTGAATCCTCCTCCGTTTAGCAAAGATCCCAGCGAGTATTTCAAAAACCAGATTTTCGGAACGTTTTTCCGCGATACCGCTGCCGGTCACAGTTTCGAGTGGTGGGGCCAGGACAATTGCATGTGGTCCAACGATTATCCGCACGGCAATTCCACCTGGCCGGAATCGCGCAAATATATCGATAGGGACCTCGGCCACTTGCCGCCGGAGGTGCGCAAGAAACTTGTCTATTCCAACGTCGTCAATCTTTATCATATGGACATCCCGCATCCGGTTCAGGCTGAGCAGGCGAACGCGGTGCACTAGCTCTGATGCGATATTCTCATTAACCTCCTCTCCCATCAGAGACTGTGTCAAAATGTCATTCTGAGGCGCAGCCGAAGAATCTGCTTTCGTAAGCTGTTGGAATTGCGAGATGCTTCGCTTTGCTCAGCATGACATCCGGATGATTCTTAGTATTGCGCCACAGTCTCAGAGGGAGGGGACTGTCAGTTCACGCTTCGCTCACGAACCGTTTTTCGGATTGCGGTTAGTTACAAGAAGCGGATGCTCGGCGCTGTCCTGCATCCCGCAAGTTCTTGCAAGCCTTAAGGAGGTTTTATGCCGGCACGTTATGGTTCCGATCTGGTCGTCGATCTACTAAAACTTCTCGGCATCGAATACGTCGCGCTCAATCCCGGTTCGAGCTTCCGCGGCATCCATGATTCTCTGGTCAACTACGAAAGCGGCCGCACGCCGAATCCGGAAATGATTCTCTGCTGCCACGAAGAGATTGCTGTTGCGGTGGCCCATGGCTACGCCAAGGCGACCGGTAAAATCATGCCGGCGATCGTGCACAACGTGGTCGGCCTGCAGCACGCCTCGATGGCGATTTACAACGCCTGGTGCGATCATACGCCGGTGATGGTCATGGGCGGCACCGGGCCGATGAATTCGAGCAAGCGGCGTCCGTGGATCGATTGGATTCACACCGCGCAGGTGCAGGGCAATCTGGTCCGCGACTTCGTCAAATGGGACGACCAGCCAGTCGGCGTCGAAGCGTTTCCGTCGTCGATCATGCGCGGCTATCGCATCGCCATGAGCGATCCCGGCGGGCCGGTCTATCTCTGCTTCGACGTGACCGATCAGGAAGCGGCGATCGAAAAGGAAATCCCGCTGCCCGATCCGAAACGATTCCGCCCGCCGGCGCCACTGCAAGCCGATTACGACGCCATAAAAGAAGCGGCGCAGTTGTTGGCAACGGCGCAGAATCCGGTCATCCTCGCCGACTACGTCGGGCGCAATAACGAGGCGGTGATAAGCCTGGTTGCGCTGGCCGATCTTTTGTCGATTCCGGTGATCGACTTCGGCGCGCGCCTGAATTTCCCCAATACTCATTCGCTCAATCTTACCGGCAGGAACCGCGAGCTGATCGCCAACGCCGACGTCATCATGGGCCTGGACATGACTGATCTTTACGGCGCGCTGGTGTGCTCGGATCCCAATACGCACGCGAACGTTCCTGCGACTAAACCCGGCTGTAAAGTGATCAACGTCACGCTCAAAGATATCGTAGTGCGCAGCTGGACCAGCGACTTTCAGGAGCTCGCGCCGGTAGACTTGCCGATAGTCGCGAACACGAGAGTCTTTCTCCCTGCGTTGGCCGAAGAGATCCAAAAACAGGGAAAATTTTCCAAGAGCGTGGTCGAGGACCGGAGCAAGGCGATGGCGGCGCAGCATGAGGAAGTCCACGCG
>WHTF01000190.1 GCA_009379725.1 Deltaproteobacteria bacterium | reverse complement strand
ATCCAACCTGCATTTGATCCTAAAAAGAAAGACTTTAAACTAGAATTGCCCGAGGCTCATCGGGATCTTGCTCCGGCGGTCATCGATCTTTTGTCGGCTTACCAGATTGAACGCCATATTCGCAAAGAAAAAGATGAAGGCGTCAATCGCCTAAAGAAGGAAGCTCTTCTCGACGAAAACTTTAAGGCTCTCTGGGAGCGCATCAAACCGAAGACGACGTACCGTGTGGAGTTCGAGACAGAGAAGCTTGTTCGCCAAGCAGTCGATGCTGTGAAATGGATGGAGAAGATCGAGATACCGAAGATCCAACTGCTTACCGGGCAGGTCGATGTGACGAAAGGCGGTGTTACAGGCCGGGCGGTTAGCGCCGCCGAAGAACCGGCGGGTTTTGGGCACCGTCCATTGCCCGATATTTTGGCGTACTTACAAAACGAAACTGAATTAACTCGCTCCACGTTAGTTCGCATTCTGAAAGAATCCGGTCGGCTCGGTGACTTTTTCAACAACCCACAACGGTTCATGGATGCGGTAGCCGCTATCTTAAAATACGAGCTTCATCGCCTAATCGTAGACGGCATCAAATACGAGCGCTTGCCAGCAGGTGGACCAGAAGCTGAATGGGAGCAGGGTCTCTTCAAGAACGAAGAGCTAATTAACTATTTAAATGCGCTTCCGGTAAAGCACTCAATATACGAGTACGTTGTTTACGAATCCGACGTGGAGCGCGAATTCGCCAAGAAGCTAGACGGCCGCGAAGATATAAAACTATTTGTAAAACTTCCGGGCTGGTTTGAGGTGGATACGCCAGTCGGCAAATACAATCCTGACTGGGCGATTCTCAAACACTACGATGAAACCGTTTACTTGGTGCGCGAAACCAAGGGGACGAAGGACTTCCTCAAACTCAGAACAAGCGAAGCGGATAAAGTACGGTGCGGTCAGAAACACTTTGAGGCGCTTGACGTTCCGTTTGCGGTGGCGGTGACAGCGGAATGAGGTGTAATCGACCCCGACGGCGTAAAAGGGAACAAGCAACTTTCTTGAGCCTGATTCTTTAGGTTGCACGGCGCATACTATCCAAAAACTTGGGGAATTCCCTCCCGCCGTCACACCTTAAACCCGTGCTCCCGGTACCACTTCTCGGCGCCTGGATGAAGCGGGATATCGCGCGGGGTGGCGTCGGTGTTTTCGCCGAGCTGGCCGACGCCGGTGTAGGAATCCTCCCAAAACATTTGGTCTTTGCGCGCATTGATGGCGTCGCAAATTTTGTACGCGTCGCCGTCGGGCAACGTGGCGCGGGTGTAGATCGGCCAGCCGCTGTAGTCGATACACGTGTGGTTGTCGTCCAGACCCTTGAAACGCCCGGGTTTGATCGTGTATTTGCGCCAGCCGAGGCCATCGACCAAATACTTGAAAGCATAGTCTTCCAGAGTGATTGGCTTCATTCCTGAGGCGAGCGCTGCCTCGAACCAAAGCGGCAAGCCCTCGTCGAAGACGGCGTCAATGGTTTCTTCACGGATCGCTTTCATGCGCCGCTCATCGCCTGGGCCGCCGTTGAGTTGCAGGTTACCGCCCCAGGACTCGAGATCTTTAACCGTCATACCGTACGCTGCCAGGGTTTGGTCCACGAGCACGCGTGTGGAGTGCGTCGCATCCTCACGAATGGAAAGTCGCAGCGGATATTTCTTTGCTTTGATCTCCGCCAGCGATTTTAAGCCGGTTCTCGGATGGACAAGATAGACGAAGTGATCCAGCGATGGATAAACAGCAAGAATCCTGATCGGGAGCGGCGCGGGGAATAAACCGGTTCCCCGATAGGCCTGCGTGAGCAGGCCGGACGGATTGATCATAGCCGCTTCCAATTCATTCCTGCATACCGCATGCGCCAGTATCGGCGAGCCCGTCGACATGCGCAGCCAGGGGCGAAAGTTCTCGTTCGATCCGCTGCCGACGGAAATGCACATATCGCGCGGGCCATAGTAGGGGGTGTTCGGATCGCCGGCGATGTGCAAGCCGATTTCCCAAAGCATCAAGGCGCGCTGAAAATTTGCGCCGCGGGGAAGGGGTTCCATGATTAGCCTCCAGAAAAGGAATTGTTCGGCGCTACCTTATTGATTTCGGCGTGTCAGTGTCAACAGCGTCGTTTTTGGCGTACTTTGCGTTTTTTGCGGTCCAATGATTTTATAGATTACGCGGTGATGATTTTATGGCTTCCGATTTACAAGCGCTCTTCGCCAACCTGGCGGAAAAGGAAGGATTCAAGGGCCACCATTCACCTGAGGGGCGGGCGATTCGGACACTGAGCCGCGCGCTGAATGGAATATCGTCCGGAAATCTTTCCCGGGGCGACGTCATAGTGCTTTGCGATCAAGCCGTCGAGGACTGGTTGAAAGCCAGGTGTAAGCTATCGCCCTGGTCGAGCTATGGCTTGCCCGAATTGATCGCGCAGGCGCTGGAGGCGGAGTGGATCACGCAACCCGACGCGGTAAGCTTGCAACAAATCCACGATGCGCGCTGTTCCCATCATGACGCGCCGGCGGACGTCCCGCCGCAGGAAGTGGAATCGGCGCTGGAATTCTGCATACGACTGATAGAGAGGCACTGGTAACTTCAACGTGTCCGTGAACGTGATCGTTTGAATACCAGCATGAGAGATTGGCAAAGATAACGACTTGACTTGACCATCTCGACGCAACATGGATTCGCGCATCAACTGGTTACTTCTGATCAACGCGGCGCTCGGCAACTTTATGGCCGCCACGCAAATCGGATCTTTACCGTGTCGCTGCCCACCATAGCGAACAGTCTCGAAACCAGCATCGTCGCCATCTCCTGGGCCGTCATCGCTTATCAGATTTCGCAGATCAGTTTATCCCTGGTGTTCGGTCGGGTCGGCGACATCTACGGCCGGCACACGCTTTTTGGCCTTGGCTTGGTGGTTTCCTCGGTGGCCGCTCTGCTGTGCGGTCTGTCGCAGAATGTAACTCAACTGATTATTTTTCGGCTCTTTCAGGGCGTGGGCGCGTCCATGACTCAGTCACAGGGGCGCGCGTTGGCGATGGAATCCATGCCGAAGGAGTCGTCCGGCAGAGCGCAAGGATATATGACCACTGCGTTTCACTCCGGCGTGCTGATCGGCCCGAGCGTCGGCGGCATCATCATTGACACTATCCACTGGCGCGCGGTGTTTTTCTTTCTGATTCCCATCGGGGCATGCGGCATCCTGCTCACTTTGTTCAATCGCATGAAAGGAAACACGGCGGTGCGTTCGATCCCTCCAGGACCGCAACCGGCCATCGATTATTTCGGCGCGATTTTGTTGGTGGCGGCGACCGTGGCGTTGATCGCAAGCATCGACCACCGAATCATGGAAGCCGCCGGACCTGTCATGCGCGTTGTCTTTGTCGCCGGCTTTATCCTGGTGTTTGCCGGCTTCCTTTATCGCGAGATGACCTGCGCCAGTCCGATTCTCGATCTGTCGCTGTTTCGCATCCGAATGTTTTCTCTGAGTAGTTTAAGCCTGCTCCTGGTCGGCATTGCGCAGGTGATGATCGGCTTCGTCTTGCCCTTTTACCTGCAAGACGTGCTGCGCCTTACGCCGTCGTTCATCGGTCTATTGTTTATCAGCGCGCCGATATTTACCGTCACGCTGTCGCCATTCGTCGGCTGGGCGGTGGACAAGGTCGGACCGCGGCTTCCGGCCACCCTCGGCATTTCTTTTTTGGCGTGCGCCGCGTTTCTGGGCTCTCATCTGCGCACCGACTCCCATTGGTTATCGGCGGTCGCGGTGCTGGCATTGTGGGGATTGGCGACGGCGCTGTTCTTTACGGCCAACCACACCGCCATGATCACATCAGTGCCCACGCAACACCGGGGCGTGGCCACCGGCGCTATTTATGTCATGTTCGGCCTCGGCACTACTTTTGGCGTGTCGTTGGGAACGCTGCTGCTCACGGCGGCGTTTCGCTACTATAGCGGCGACCCGACTGCGACGCCGACGCCGGCAAATGCAGCAGTTTTTGTGCAAGCGATGAATTTTAGTTTTTTCGCCGGCGGTATCATGGCGTTAGTAGCGATGCTTTGCTCGGCCATGCGCGGGAAGGGCGCGGTGGCGAACCACTAGCAGGCGGGTGAAAGAAACCTCAATCGTCACCCCGGTGAAAACCGGATCCATCCTAACCGGTTAAGTTTCTGTCACACGGCGCCGCAGCTTCGCGTTTCGGCCAAATGGACTTTCAGTGTAGCGCGGATTATGTCTGACCTTTGAAAGGGAAATTCCTAAGCAATGATATCTCTAACGGCAGCATTGAAAAATTACGGCGTGGTCGCGCTCGCTTTTATTCACATCGGCGTCGGCCGAGGTTTACACGGGACGTTTGGGGTTTTTTTCGTTGCGCTGCTCGACGCATTCGGTTGGAGCCGGGCGGTGACGGCGGGTGCGTTGTCGCTTTCGATTATCGTCGAAGGGGTGTTTCATCCGGTGGTAGGGACGTTGACCGACAAACTCGGCGGCCGCAAAACGCTTGTGCTCGGTGGTATGGTGCTTGCCGTCGGCTTGGCCTGCAGCGCTACCATCTCCTCGGTGTGGCAGCTTTACTTCTGGGTAGGCATTGTCTCTGCCGCCGGTATCAGTCTTATCGGTATGGTGCCCCACGTCGCTATTATCTCGCGGCACTATGCCAGCCGGAAGGTCACGGCATTGGGAATTGCTTGGGCGGGCGGCGGCGTCGGTATTTTTTTATTGGTCCCGGCGACGGCGGCCATGGTCAGCAATTGGGGTTGGCCCTCTGCTTATGTTGGACTCGCAATTCTCGTGGTGATCCTCGTCATACCGGCGGTATTTTTTTTCATCCCGGCAAATCAAGGTCAAATCAAAACGGAGACCAGCGGGGCTCACGAACCAAAACATGGAAAGCATGAGGCACAAGATGGAGACTGGACGGTCAAGCGGGCGCTCACCAACTCGTCCTTCTGGCTGCTCTTTACCGCACGGGTTCTCGCCAGCTTGGGAAACCAGGTCATCGTGACTCATCAGGTCGCCCATGCCGTCGATGTCGGCTATCCGAAGATTTTTGCCGCGTCGATTTTCGGCATTATGGGAGTAGTCAGCATCTTGGGCCGGGTCGGCTTCGGCTATCTCTCCGATGTCATGCGGCGGGAAGTCGTCTATACCTGGGTGCAGTTGGTTTCCGCGGTCGGCACTCTCGCGTTGATGGCGACGACGGACAATTCGTTACCGATCTTGCTTTATATTTATGCAGTGTTTTACGGGCTCGGCCAGGGGTCGCGGGCATTGGTATTGTCGGCGATCTCGATCGATGTCTTCAAAGGTAAAAACTTCGGCGCGATCTTCGGCTACTTTACACTCAGCGTCGGCATTGGTGGCGCCATCGGCGCGTGGTTGGGCGGCTATCTGTTCGACGTGACCCACAGCTACAAAATCGCGTTTTCGATCTCTTTGGCGTGCTTGATTATTTCGATTATCGTTGTTTGGATGAGTACGCGTAATATCGAAGCCCAGAGAGACGCAAAAGGAATGATACCATGATTCAACTTTACACCTGGGGCACACCCAACGGAAAAAAGGTTTCGATCATGCTGGAGGAAGTGGAGCTTCCCTATGACGTCCATGCCATCGACATCGGCAGGGGGGATCAGCTCAAGCCCGACTATCTGGCGATTAATCCCAACAATAAAATTCCCGCGATCATCGACAGCGACGGACCCGGCGGGAAGCCGCTAAAGCTTTTCGAGTCCGGCGCGATCTTGATGTACCTCGCAGAGAAAACAGGTCAATTTCTACCTCGGGATATGGCGAAACGCTATGAAGTGATTCAGTGGCTGATGTTCCAGATGGGCGGAGTGGGGCCGATCTTCGGACAGGCGAATTATTTTTACAAGATGGAAGAGAAAGTACCCTACGCCATCGAGCGTTATTATAAAGAGGCGGTACGGCTTTACAACGTTCTGGACCAGACGTTAGGGCAGCGCGAGTATCTCGCCGGCCAATATTCCATCGCCGACATCGCGACGTACCCATGGGTGGGGCGTCACGACGGGCACAACGTCAAGTTAGAAGAGTTTTCCAATGTGAAGCGCTGGTTCGACACGATTTCTAAGCGGCCGGCGGTACGGCGGGGAATGGAAATTCCCAAAAGATGAGAGCGCAATAAAGAGAGATTTCTCCCTGTGGTTGAAATGACAGACGGAGTTCCGCGCGGCTCGTGTAGTAAGCTAATCTTGACCCGCCGGCGCTGTTGAATATGTTCGCTGAACAAAAATAGGTTATCAATCCAGAAAGGAATCCAGGCCCTCGCTCAAGGCATACAGGAGTCAGGGCTCATCGCGCCTGCGCTAAAACACCTGCTCTGTGTTAAGACCGCCAATATCA
>WHTF01000018.1 GCA_009379725.1 Deltaproteobacteria bacterium | reverse complement strand
TCCGGGTAAAAGCCATGATGCCGTTTTTAAAGAAACACATTCCGGGAAATCCAACGGTGGTGATTCAATATATGGACGGTGGCGGCGGTCGCAAGGGAGCCAATCACATCTTTAATTCGGTTGCCCCCGATGGCCTCACCATCGGCGCCGCCAGTGGAGCGATTATCGGTCTTGGCGTTATGGGCGAGACGGGCGTTTCTTACGACATAAATAAATTTATTTATCTCGGCACGCCTGAAAATGAGAATCACTATGTTATTTATACCCGAAAAGAACTTGGGGTCGATACGCTGAAGAAACTCTCGTCCAAGCCTGGGATCAGGATCGGCGCTCAAACGGTAGGACACGTCTCCTATGTCGCGGGAAGACTATTCGCTTACTTTCTGAATTTCAAGGACCCAAAGTTTATTGCCGGCTATTCTTCCCGCGAAGTGGACGTTGCCCTGGTCAACGGTGAGCTCGATGCCAGAGCCAATCTAGCGACGTCCGTGTTGCGTCGCAATCCCGATTGGTACGACAAAGGCTTGATGAATTTTCACGCCATCATGGAAGTCCCCAGAGGTGATAAACATCCCAAGCTGGGCCACCTACCGGAAATCACCACCTTTGCCAAGACAGAAACCGAAAAAAAACTCATCTCGGTATGGCGCGCCTTTCGAGGCGTGGGCTCGCCTTACATCTTGCCTCCGGGAGCACCCAAGGACAAAGTCGCGATCCTTGAGGAGGCAATGCGTAAGACCTTTAAGGATCCTGAGTTTCCTGCATACTATCGGAAAATTGTGGCAACCGATCCATCACCGCTGGGACCGGCGGAATTAAGGAAAGTGGTCGCCGGAATCCCCCGCGATCCCGAAACGTTAGATATGCTAAAACAATTCTCCGGACCAGGGCCGCTGCCGCCGCGCTAGAATTGCATGAATTATTTTATTTTAAGGGAGGTAATCGATGATAAGAAGAATGAAATTAATGATATTGACTATCGCTGGTTCGATCGGGCTATTCGCGGTCAACGCCTATTCGCAAAATAATTTTTATGCCGGTAAAACGGTTACGCTGGTCGCAACCACGGCTCCGGGAGGAACCGGAGATCTCCGGGTAAAGGCCATGCTGCCCTTCTTGAAAAAACATATTCCCGGAAATCCAACCGTGGTGATTCAATATATGGACGGCGGCGGCGGTCGCAAGGGCGCCAATCACATGTATAGTTCCGTTGCGCCGGACGGCCTCACCATCGGCGCCGCCAGTGGAGCAATCATCGGGCTTGCCGTGATGCGCGAAAAAGGCATCTCCTACGATATCGATAAATTTATTTATCTCGGCACGCCCGAAAGCGAAAACCACTATGTTATTTATACGCGAAAGGAACTTGGGCTCGATAATTCGAAAAAACTCGCGGCCAAATCTGGGATCAGGATTGGCGCTCAGACGGTTGGACATGTTTCCTATGTAGCGGGGAGACTTTTTGCTTACTTTCTGAATTTCAAGGACCCGAAGTTTATCGCGGGTTACACTTCCCGCGAAGCGGACGTCGCCCTGGTCAACGGCGAGCTCGATGCCAGAGCCAATAACGCAACGTCGGTGCTGCGCCGTAATCCGGACTGGTTCGACAAAGGCGTGATGAATTTCCATGCCATTATGGAAGTTCCCGTGGGGGATAAACACCCCCGGCTAGGGCATCTGCCGGAGATCGGCACCTTTGCCAAGACCGAAACAGAAAAAAAACTCATCACGTTGTGGCGCGCCTTCCGCGGCGTAGGTTCGCCTTATATTCTGCCTCCGGGAACACCTAAGGATAGGGTTGCGATCCTTGAAGAGGCAATGCGCAAAACCTTCAAAGATCCTGAGTTTGCTCCCTATTTTAAAAAAATAGTTGCCGACGACGCATCACCTCTGGGACCGGCGGAATTGAGGAAAGTGATCGCCGAGATCCCGCGTGACGCCGAGACGATCGATATGCTGCAAAAGTTCGCGGGACCAGGCCCGCTGCCGCCACGGTAGAGAGTTTTTTCAAGAAAAGATAAGAGCACGCGCGAGAAAGAGTCGATATGGAAATTTCGTTGGTAGACGCGGCCTTCACAGGCTTTTTAAACATACTTCATCTCAAAGTGTTCTTCGCTCTTCTGATCGGAGTCAGCATCGGCACCTTTACCGCTGTGGCGCCGCAAGGTTTGGGCATGCCGCTGGTATACGCGATCATGTTACCGGTGGTCATAAAGTGGGAACCGATAACCGGCATCGCCCTACTCATCGGCGCAAGCTCGGTGAGCGCGATCTGCGCGGCCTACCTCCCGGTACTCTTCGGTATACCGGGAGGCTCCGGCTCCCAGGCGACGATCCTCGATGGCTATCCCATGGGAAGACGTGGCGAGGCCCGGCGCGCATTGGGAGCCTCGTTCATGGCGGGCGGCATGGGTTGCCTCATCGGCACGTTTACTCTCGCGCTGGCTATTCCAGCGGCTAGACCCCTCATCTATCTCATGGGATCGCCCGAGCTTTTTGTCGTAGTGCTTTGGGGTCTCAGCATGGTGGCGGTGTTGGCGGGGCGGCGCCCTCTCAAAGGACTCATGGCCGCCTGTTTCGGCTTGCTCCTGGCAACAGTCGGGCAGCAAGCGCAGAGCGGTATCATGCGTTTTGTTTTCGACGAGCCTTATCTTTTAGATGGCCTTTCTATCAGTATTATCGCTCTGGGCGTCTTCGGCATTCCCGCAGCCATGGATCTAGCCGTTAAGAAACTCGGCGTCGAGCAGCAGCCCGCCCCGTTGACGGGAAAGCTCCTCGATGGCGTGAAGGATACGCTGCGGGAATGGTGGTTGGTGGTGCGCTGTAGCTTTCTCGGCGTTTGGGTAGGAATTGTGCCCGGGATCGGGTCTTCCGTGGTGGACTGGCTCGCCTACGGCCATGCGGCCCAGAGCAGTAAGGACGGCGGCGCGCGTTTTGGCCAGGGTGACGTCCGCGGCGTCATCGCTCCCGAAAGCGCCAACGACGCCAAGGATGGCGGCGATCTGGTGACGACGTTACTGCTTGGCTTTCCGCAGGGAGTTGTCACGGCGCTTTTTATCGTCGCTCTGCTGGCCTGGGGATATCTGCCCGGACCGGAACTAATCAAAAAAAATCCGGAGATCATTTACAGCGTAGTCTGGATTCAGGGCATCTCCGGAATCATTGGAACTCTGGTCGGCTTCAGTCTTGCCAGCCAGCTCGCCAAGCTTGCCCAGGTGCGTTACTCAATCATGGTCCCGACGATATTTGTCTTTGTCCTCATGGGAGCCTTTAGCGTCACCCGGGATCCGGCGGATCTTCTAACGGTCGTGGTTTTCGGCATCATTGGTTATTTCATGCGGCGCTTTGGCTATCCCCGCCCGGCCCTGATTCTCGGCCTTGTTCTAGGTAGCTTACTGGAGACCTATCTCTATCGATCCATGGCGAGCTACGGCTTTAGCTGGCTCACGCGGCCTGGAGTCGTCGCGCTGCTGATACTGTCTTCGACGTCGTTCTTTTTCGCCGTGCGCGGCAGGATGAAAAGCGCGGCTAAACTACCAGCGGCAGCGCGCAAAGACATTTTAAGGAATGAAGATGACAGCTAACTTTACCTTGTTCATGGTTGCCGCCTTTGCCGGCGCAACCTATTGGGGTTGGCATTGGCCTTATATAGCGAAGCTCATGCCCGTGTATGTTGTCGCAATACCCGGCCTGATACTCTCGCTGGTTCAGCTTTACCGCGATGCCACGGGCTGGGAGAAGCGTCAGGAGAATACTGCTGAAGGAATCGAGATGGACGAGACCCACAATATCAAGTTGGACGCTAAAACCGAGCTCCGGCGCACCTTGCTATTTTTTGCCTGGTTTATCGGTGGCGCGATTACCATCTGGCTTATAGGCATCGTTTACAGCCTGCCGATTTTGGTTTTTCTTTATGCCCTGGTGGACGGCAGAGAAAACCTGCGTACCTCTCTGATTATGGGCGTTTGCACCTATGGGATCATTTGGGGTCTCTTCGAATATACCCTCGAGACGCGTTGGCCGCCCGGGATTCTGATCGGCTATTAGGCTTTAAGGTAAACGTTCCTGCGGACTCGTTCTTTAGCGACTCCTTTGCTAAAAAGACAAAGCAAGGGGAGTTTTAATGCACATTTTTCATCAACCCTAGTTGCTTGGATATGTTCTTCAAGTTACATTTGAGATTAAAACCTAAGAGGAGGAAACGTCATGATCAAAAAACAATGGCTTCTATTGGGCGCCGCTCTGTTACCGCTGTATGCGACACAGGTTTGGGCGGCACCAAACCCGGACACGGGGCCGGGTTGCGGCCTCGGAAAACTTGCTTGGTCGGAGTATCAGAATCAGAAGGACATCGCGCCGCAAGTGATGCAGTCGACGACTAACGGCACCTTCGGCAGCCAAACCTTCGGCATCAGCTTCGGGACTTCCGGCTGCACCAATAACGGCGTGATTATGTCGGAGCACAAGACCAGTGTCTTCGCGGCGCTTAATTTTGAGAACCTTTCTCAAGATATGGCCAAGGGAGACGGTGAACACTTGAGCTCGCTGGCGGAACTGATGAACATTCCTCAGGAAAATCGCTCGGAGTTCTACGCTCTCGCACAACTGCAATACCAGAGTATGATTCAGTCCGGCGAATCTACTCCGGCGGCGATGCTCAAGGCGTTAAACAATGCCATGGCTTCCCATCCGCTTCTTGCTAACAGCCAGAAGTAGTCCATCTACGAGCCCCGGCCATACGGCCGGGGCTCTTTTTTCCTTTGGCAGCAATCCTAAGCATCGCTCTCTTGGTCCTGTGTTTTTTTCCAAACGCAGCCGGCGCCCAGGACGGCGCTCAGTCTTACCTTCAACAGCTCATTCAGCGCGCTAAGGCGATGGCGCTGCACGATCAGCGCTATTGGCATCTGCTGCTGCATTACCGTTCAACCATTGGCGGCTCTGAAAGCGAAGCCGACGAAGCTGGATTTTTTCTAGCGCCCAATGGAAAGACCGATCCTGAAGCGGAGTTGCACGCTACTCTGGCTCAGTTCTTCTCGACCGAACTCGTCGGCCGTTCACGCCAGCCGGGGCGCTGCGCGTTCATCGCCCGCTATCATTGGCTGAAGGCAGCCTTGGCCATCGACGAGAGCCGTTTGCCGCGACAGCCCTGTGACAGGTTTCAAGCGTGGCTTGCCGAGCTCAATCCCGCCTCGATCACGGTCATCTTTCCATCCGCGTTTATGAATAACCCTTCGTCGATGTTCGGCCACCTGTTGCTGCGCGTCGATCAAAAAGACCAAACCGACCGGACGCGCATTCTCGCCTATACGATCAATTACGCCGCGGATGTCACCACCGACAATGGCCTTATCTTCGCCGCGTTAGGCGTGACAGGGGGGTTCAAAGGATATTTCTCCACGCATCCCTACTACATCAAAGCCAGGGAGTACGGTGATTTCGAAAATCGGGACATCTGGGAATACCGACTCAATCTCACACAGGATCAACTGCAGCGGCTGCTGATGCACGCTTGGGAGCTGGGCAACGCCTCCTTCGATTATTTTTATTTCAAAGAAAATTGCGCCTATCACATTTTGTCTCTTCTGGATGTCGCCGATGAGGAGCTTCGGCTGGCGGAACGGTTCTGGTTCTATACCTTTCCCTCCGATGGAATGCGCATGATCGCCGGCAAACCCGGGTTGGTTAAGGACGTAATTTTTCGACCGTCGCGGAGCACGAGAATTCGCCGCGGCCGCGAGGCTCTTTCGACCGAGGAACAGACATGGCTCTCGAAGATGATCGCCGAGCCTTCGTTGTCTCAGTCCCAGGAGTTTGCCCGCTTGCCGCCACAGCGCCGGGCCGCGGTCCTCGAGGTCGCGTCAGATTATCTTCTGTACAAAGCCGCCACCGAGAAGGACAGCGCGCCTTTTGTATTACTCAACAAGACCATTTTGCTTGCGCGCAGCAAGCTCAAGGTTGCGTCAACCCCATTCAAGATTACGCCCGTCACCGGAGCGCCGGATCAGGGACACAAGACTATGAGAGCCGGATTGGGTTTCGGATGGCGTGAAGGAGAGTTTTTTAACGAAGCGAATTTCCGCTTGGCGTTTCACGATCTGCTCGATCCGGAATATGGTTATACGCCCCACGCGCAGATCGAGGCATTAGGCCTGACGTTACGACACTATGCGCACAGGAATCATACAAGAATCGAAACATTTACCTTCTTGGACATCTTGTCTCTGTCGCCGGTCGACAGTCTTTTTGCAAGCCCCTCATGGAAAATTAACGCCGGGCTCGACACGATCCGCCACGACCAATGTCGCTTTTGCCGTATTGGCAACCTCAATACCGGGTTAGGGCTTGCCGCCGAGAGCGCTTTGCTAAAGAGCGAAGTTTATTTCGGTTTCGCCGAGCTCGCCAGCGAATTCGGTTCCGTCTTTAATGGCAACCACCGGATCGGCGGCGGCGCGACCGTTGGGGCGCTGGCCGAGATTACCGAGCGCTGGAAGCTTGCCCTCTCCGGCACTTATTTGAACTTTCCTTTGGGAGACAAATCGGACGAGTGGCGTTTCTCCGCGCAGCATCGCTATACGTTACATCGAAACATCGCATTGCGATTTGAATATAATCGGCGCTCCCGCAACCAAGAGTACGTGCTGAACTTGCTTGCGTACTTTTGAGATCGGCTTACCGCCATGATCCTTCTACCGGCGCTCCGTTCGCTTGTCCTTGATTCCAAAACAGAATCGTATAAAACAGAGAGCACCCTGCGCCATTGTTTCGGAGGCCATCATGATAAAGAAGAATCGTAGTTTTTGGTTGGCAATAGGATTTTTTCTCACAACGCTAATCGTCCACCCTTCACTCCCACCGGCCGATCTTCATGCACAAACGCCCTTCTACCAGGGAAAAACATTGACGATCATCAACGGCAATCCGCCGGGTGGCACTGCGGATCGGCGCATGCGCGCGTTCATTCCCTATCTTAAAAAATATATTCCCGGCGATCCGACCATCCTCGCAGAATTTATGCCTGGAGCGGGCGGGCGAAAACTCGCCAATCACATGGCCCTGGTCGCCCGGCCCGACGGCCTCACCGTCGGTTTTCCTCCAGGCGCTTTCGTTACTTCGGCGGTGATGAAAGAGACCGGCGTCAGTTATGATATCAACAAACTGATCTTTCTGGGCTCGCCGGAAAGTTCTACCCAGTATGTGTTTCTGAGCAAAAAGGAAGTCGGGCTCGACAGTCTGGATAAACTCAGAGCCAAAACCAACCTTCGCATCGGCGGCCAATCCGTTGGACACACGGTTTATATTGTAGGACGACTCTTTGCTTACGTCTTGCGTTTGAAAACGCCAAGCTTCATTACAGGATATTCGGGGCCGCAGCTCGATGCGGCGCTCATGCAGGGCGAGATCGACGCGCGAGCGAACATCGCCGACACCATCCCGAAACGAACGCCGGAATTTATCGACAAAGGTCTGGTCAATTTTCATTCGATACTGGAGATTCCCAAAGGTGACAAACATGCGCAGTTTGGCAATCTTCCGGAGCTCTCAGACCTCGCCGCGTCCGAAAGAGACCGCAAGCTCGTCGCGCTTTTCCGCTCTCTTCGTCTGGTCGGCTCGCCCTATATTCTTCCGCCGGCGACTCCCGAGGATCGAGTGACGATCTTGAGAGAGGCGTTTAAGAAAGTTTTTAAAGACGCCCAGTTCCATAAGGATTATAAGAAGCTGGTTGGCGATGACCCGTCGCCCCTGACGGCCGAAGGGATCGATAAAGCGATCAAAGAGTTGCCTCGCGAAACATCGACTATCGAACTGTTCAAGCAAGTCACGGGTGGCGGACCGCTGCCGCCGGGATGAGGTAGGCGTTTGTTAGTGTTGTGCATCGATGTGGCGGGCAAGGTTCTATCCTTTCTTCTGCAATGCCCAATAGACCTTTTCGGGCGATATCGGCAGGTCGAAAATCCGTACGCCGCAGGCATCTGCCACGGCGTTGGCGATTGCCGCCGCTGTCGGCACGTTGGGGTTTTCGGCGATGGCTTTACCGCCGAACGGTGTCGGACCTGTGGGGCTTTCGACCAAGACGGTTTTTAGCGGCGGCACATCGGCAATGCATGGCAGCTTTGATTCGCCCATTGTCAACGTCGCGATCTTGCCATCGATCATCGGGTTCTCCTCCATCAGCGCAAAGCCGAGGCCGGTAATGATTCCGCCTTCGATCTGCCCGGTGAGCGTGAGATGATTGAGCACCGTGCCAGTATCGTGAGCCGTGGTCAAATTCAGAACCTTCACGCTGCCGGTAGTCGGATCGACTTCTACCTCAGCCACTTGCGCGGCGAAGCCAGTGACCTTGGGCATGTCCTTGGGGACAAAATTGGTTAGGTGAAAGACCGGGCCGCCGTTTTCTTTTACAGCCAGCTCGATCATGTTTTGCGTTGTCGTCGACTTTTTATTGGGCGCGATGAGCTTGCCGCCCTCCTGCCGTATCTCATCCGGCTGACAACCTAATTCGCGCGCCGCCAGGGCGACTAATTTCTCGCGCACCTCATGCGCAGACTGATTGACCGCGTGACCGGAAGTATTCGTTTGCTTGCTGCCGCCGGTGCCGGGATCGAAAGGCAGGCTATCTGTGTCTTTGAAGTCCACGCCAACCTTCTCCGGCGGCAACCCGAGCGTTTCACAAACCATTTGCTGACTGACGGTATAGTAGCCGGGACCGACGTCGGGCACGCCGGTGAGGATATTGACCTTGCCATCGGCCTCCAGCGTCAATGCCGAGCTCGCTTTCCCTTCCGGCGTACCGCGATCATAGAGCGCCATCCCCCAGCCGCGGTTTTTCTTCGCTCCGTTTTTCTTCCAACCGGCAGTTTTGACCGCGCGTTCCAGCACTTCGCCCATGAGAATATCGCTCCACTTCTCACCCATGGGATTGGCATCGCCATCGTGCAGAATATTCCTTCGGCGCAGTTCGAGAGCATCGATGCCCATCTCCTTGGCGATGATGTCCACCTGCGACTCGAACGCGAACACGACCTGCGGACTGCCCGGCGTGCGCGTTTGAGTGCAAGGAACCTGATTGGTATACGAGCAATAAGTCTCGCAGCTGATCGCCGGCACTCGATACATGCTCGCGAGGCGTCGTCCGCCGAGCACAGTCACCTGAGGATTGGCTTTCTGCGAGCCATAAGCGCCGCCGCTAAAGTGGATAGTCGCTTTGATGGCGGTGAAATGTCCGTCCTGATCCACTCCCGTTCGTAGCGCAAGCACCGCGGGATGGCGATGGCCGCCGGCGAGAAGCTCGTCCGTGTAGTCGAACACCAACTTTACCGGCCGCTTGGTCGCCTTCGACAGGTAGTAAGCCACCGGCACGTCGATCAACGATGCCTTAGCCCCGAAGTCGCCGCCGACGTTAACGATATGGACTTTGATGTTTCCTTTCTCCAGGCCGAAGTCTTCAGCCATCTGTTCGCGCAACCCCCAGGGTCCCTTGTTCGACGCCCACACTTCGACCCTACCGTCGTCGTGAACCTGCACCGTGCAGGCACAGGGCTCGATATATCCGTGATGAGATAACGGTGTGCGGAAAGTATGCTCGAATACTCGTGCCGCCTTCTGGAAACCGGCTTCGACGTCGCCGTTTTTCCACAACACATAGGACTGCAGGTTGTGCGGCGAAACACCTTCCGGCAATTTTGGCGCGTTTTTATATCTGCCGCGGTCGTCGTGAATCAGTGGGGCGCTGGGTTTCAACGCTTCGACCGGATCTTCGATGTAAGGGAGATCTTCATACTCAACATCGATCAGTCCAATCGCCTCTTCGGCGATCTCCTCACTATCGGCCGCCACTGCCGCCACCGCGTCCCCGCCCATCCTAACTTTATCGTAAGCCAAGACCGGTTGGTCCTTCACGCGCGTGCCGACGTAGATGTCTTTGACATCCGCGCCGGTCAGCACAGCGCGCACGCCTTTCAAAGCCTTTGCCTTGGAGGTATCAATATTGACGATCCGCGCGTGCGGCACCGAAGCGCGGAAAACTTTAGCCCACAATAAATTTTCAAACGGCAAGTCTGCCGCGTATTTAGTTTGACCGGTGACTTTCCCTTCGCCCTCGATGCGGGGCAGAGTTTTTCCTATGGTGCGAAATGCCAAGGTTCACCTCCATGAATGTTCACTTATCGGGTTTTCAATCGTTCCATTTGAGATCCTTCACTCCGTTCAAGATGACGACCTTAACACGAGTCATCTGAGCAAAGCGAAAAATCTGGTTTTCCTCGCCTGGAATAGTTTCAACGCTTATCCGGCTCTCTTAGGCCAGATTGTAAAGCCGTGCGCAGTTATCCCAGAGAATCTTCTTCCTGCTCTCGTTAGACACCCCAACCATTTCCAGAAACTCCTCCACGGCGCGCGGGAAATCCGAATCGCCATGGGGATAATCTGTGGAGAAGACGATATTGTCGTCGCCCACCAAGCTGATGATCATCGGCAGCTCTTTCTCGTGTTCCGTTGAGATCCAGCACTGGCGCTGAAAATATTCACTCGGTTTCAGTTTGCCAGCGGTGGGAAAGCGCCCTTTCTCCATGGCGTTATCCATACGGTGCAAGAGAAAGGAAACCCAACCGCAGTAACACTCCAAGAAAGCCAGCTTCAAATTGGGATGGCGCTCGCATACTCCGCCGCCAATGGTGTCGACCATCGCCACCATGTTCTCTAAAGGATGAGAAACCACGTGGCGCAGCAAAAGATTATCGCCAAAACGGTCACCGATCTGCGCCACTTCACCCGCCGCGGTGGCCGAGTGAAAGCCGATGGGCACGCCGAGTTCCTCCAGCGCCGACCACACCGAGTCAAAATAGCGCGAGTGCCACGGCAGATTGCGCAACGGCTCAGGCCTGGCGAATACGCCGACGAACCCCAATTTGCCGACGACTCTCTGGGCTTCCTTGACCGCTTCGTTCGGATCCTGCAGCGGCAACATCCCGACGCCTTTGAGTCGTTTCGCATCGGTTTGGCAGAAGTCGTAGAGCCAGTTGTTGTAGGCCCGCGCGATCGCCGCAGCCAGCTTCGGGTCCATTTCGTCACGCATCATGATGCCTAACCCGATCGACGGATAGAGCGCCGCGACATCCAGCCCTTCCCGGTCCATGGCTTGGAGCTGTGTCTTGGCGTCGAAGCCGCCGGCCCGGTAGTCCGCAATCTCCTTGTCGATCCGGGTCGCGTCGAAAATGCCGCCGCGATAGGCCGGCTGGTAGCCTTGCAATATTTTACCTTCAATCATGACCATAGCGGAGCTGCGCGCCGTCGAACTAAGGATCTTCGGCGCCCGGTCGCGCCACTCCGGGTCCATGTATTTGTCCCAGAGATTGGCGGGCTCGCGCAGATGCATGTCCGAATCCATGATTTTGAAACCTGATTTCATATTGAGTCGCTTCCTTTTTTGTCGTAGGTCCTTGAATGACGACCGACCGTTCAGAAGTATCACGATCACCGGCAATCCTGTCAACCGTCCCTGTGCGTAGACTTTGGAAACCGATTTGCAGTATGGTGCTGCTTTGAATGCTGGTGCAGGCAACTAACGGCATATTTGTAAAAGAGGTGCTTCATGTTCGATTTCCTTTTTCCCAATCATCCTTTCGGCGGCCACACGTTGCGCCTGGTCGCTCAAGCCCAACAAGGCGGCGGCGATGTGTTCGATATCGCCCGCGCGATGAAGAATGTCGATGCCGGGGACAAGGATGGGTGGGAACGCGCCTGGTTGGAATTAGCCGCGAAGACCGAGACGCGGGCCGGCGAAGCGCTTGCGGCGGGCCGCGAGCGCACGGCGAAGCAATATTACTTCCACGCCAGCAACTACTACCGGATGGCCGACGTCCTGCTCACCATTGCCGAAGAACCGAAGCGCGCCGAACGTTTCCGCAAGTCTCAAGCAAACTTTCGCGCTGCCCTTAAATTACACGAGCCAGAGATCGAAGTGGTCACGATCCGCTGCGCCAACGAAGAATACGACGGCTACTTCTGTCACCCGGTCAATCCCAGGCCGGGAAAATGGCCGGCGGTACTTTTTCTTGGCGGCGCCGACGCCTACGCCGAGGAAATTTATTTCGGCGGCAAACAGATGCTCGACCGCGGTTGGGCCATGTTACTCGTCGATACTCCGGGGCGCGGCTCATCGATCTATCTCAAAGGCATTATGACCCGGCCCGACTACGAAGTTCCAGGCAAAGCTTGCATCGACTATTTGATATCTCGGCCGGAGATCGATCCCCACCGCGTCGCGCTGCTCGGTATCAGCATGGCGGGCTACTATGCGCCGCGAGTCGCAGCTTTTGACAAACGCATCAAAGCGCTCATCGGTTGGAGCGGCTGTTACAGTATCCTCGATGATCTCTACGATTTTTGCGTACACTTGCAGCCAGTCTGCCAGCGACTTTTGGGTGGCGTGAGCCACGAAGAAGCGCGCCGGTTGTTGAAAAATTTCACCGTGGCTGGCATCGCTCAAAATATCACCTGCCCGACGCTGATTACCCATGGCGATAAAGACACCTTGATGTCGGTAGAAGGCGCTAAACGGCTATTTAATGAAATTGGCGCGAAAGACAAAACTCTCAAGATTTACGGCGAACAAGACGGCGGCGGGAGAATTCATTGCAGCCACGACTACTGGGCGCATAACCTGCCGTACATGCTCGATTGGCTCGAAGAGCGCCTGTGACAGACCGTTGAAAAAGTCGCATTTGCTTCGTTGCGCTGCACCTCGACGTACAAAGAGTACGCCTCGGCACATCGATTCCTTGCGCGCCTCGCAACTCCACCTTTTTGAACGGTCTGTAGAATGAATGATGGAGTGATGGTGGAAATTTTGATTTGCCCGCGCAGCTGAATTTTGTGACGCCAGATACTCACTGCGTAATTCCTATCCGGCCTCTTCCCCCTCGACGGGGGAAGACTGAGATGGGGGTGCTAGTTAAAATTCAAAATCACCCCTTCCTTTATCCTTCCCGGTCGAGGGGAAGGAAATGGAGTTGATAACAGAGAAGGAGTTTTTTGGAATGGCCAACAACGGAGAAAAACAGCATTGGGACAAAGAAGTGGACGTCGTCGTTGTCGGTTACGGCGCGGCCGGCGGGATTTCCGCGATCACGGCGCACGATGCCGGCGCGCAAGTTCTGCTGATTGAAAAGATGCCGCACCCTGGCGGCATCTCCATTCTATCGGGCGGCGGCGTGGCTTTTGCGCACAACGCCGAAGGCGCTTTTCAATATTTGAAACGAACCTGCAACGGCACCACGCCTGACGATATTTTGCGCAAAATGGCCGAGGAGATGGTCGGTATGATCGATTGGGTGACGGAACTGGCGAAGGTCAGCGGTACCGAGCCGAGCAAAACCGAAACCCGCGGCCACGGCACCTATCCTTTCCCCGGTACCAACGATATCGACTCGATCAAACTGAAAGATTTTCAAGCCTATTCGGAATTTCCCTGGGCCAAAGGGCTGCGCGGCGGCGCGCGGCTATTCAAAGTCGTTTACGACAACGTCAACGCGAGAAAGATCGAAGTACTGCTATCGACGCCGGCGAAACATCTAATCACCGGATCGCAGGGTGAGGTTCTGGGGCTCTCGGCTGAACATGACGGCAAAGTGACCGCCATCAAGGCGAAGAAGGGCGTCATCCTCGCGTGCGGCGGCTACGAGAACGATGAGGCCATGAAGCTGCAATACTTTCAGGCCCAGCCGGTTTACCCGGTCTATCTTGGCAACACCGGTGACGGCATCAAGATGGCGCAGAAGGCCGGCGCCGGTCTCTGGCATATGTGGCATTTTCATGGCGGTTACGGCTTTAAATATCCGGAATTGCCCTTTGCCATTCGCCACGTTTGGGCCGGTCCGCGAAACGAGAAGCGCAGGATGATCTGGATCGCCGTCGATCGCTTCGGCAAGCGCTTCATGGACGAGTATCCGCCGGCACCGCAGGACACCGGCACGCGTGCCTTGGAATTCTACGACGCCGACATCCAGGATTATCCGCGCATTCCCTGTTATCTCATTTTTGACGAGGAGGGACGAAAGCTCGGACCCATCGGCATACCCATCGTCAACGACGAGCGCTACGATGCCAAATGGAGCGAGGATAATTTCGCTGAAATCAACAAAGGCTGGATCAAAAAAGGCAACAGTCTTGAAGAGATCGCCGGGCAAATCGACGTGAATCCAAAAGTGCTCAAAGCCACCGTCGAGCGCTGGAACTCGCTGTGCGACGGCGGTGAAGACAAAGACCACCGGCGACCGCCAAAGACCATGATGCCTATCGCCAACGCGCCTTTCTATGTCGTGGAGGCTTGGCCGATAGTGAATAACACGCAGGGCGGTCCCGAGCATGACGCCAAGCAGCGGGTCTTAGATCCGATGAAGAATCCAATTCCGCGGCTCTACGTCGCCGGCGAGATCAGCTCGATCTATGGGCACCTGTATTTGGAGGCGGGCAATATTACCGAATGCTTTATCGCCGGCAAGATCGCCGGGAGCCATGCGGCACAACAACTGCCGTGGGACTAGCTAGGAGCCTCTTTCGGGAAGGCTCAACAAAGAGGCGTCCAGCGGAAAACAGGATTAGGCGGACAATTTCTTTTGAACCAAGTCGGCGAGAGCTTCGAGACTTTTAAAATGCTCGGGACGAATCTCTTCATCGTCGATAGTAACCGCGAATTCTTGCTCAATCGCGAGCACAATGCGCAGCGCCATTACGGAGTCGATATGTTCGTCGTTCGATGAAAAAACCCAGCTCTTGTTTGCTAAACTGTCTTCTTCAGCGTCGTAGATTCGGTTAATGCATTTTTCGAGTTTTTCTTCTAGCCTGCTTCGCTCCACGTTACCAGTCCTTCCTCTGTTGCAAAACCCGTTTCCATATTCTCGACAGTTCCGGATACTCCTCTAAGTAGCGCGCGTACAGCGGCATGAATCCGCCCATCACAGCATTGATCGAAGCATCGAGAGGAGAATGAATTTTGACCTTCACCCGCCCTCGATGACTCAATAACGCAAAACACGGAAGCACCGGCGCTTGAAGAACCTCGATGGCACGTAAGAGTTGCCGATCTAGGTAAAAGCTTTTGTACCAGAAAGGCATGGCAAACCGTGATTCCCCATTAGGCATACCTTGAATAGAAACATGAACCACGGCGTTTGCTGCAAGCGCGGATTTCATTTTCTTCAGTGCTGCGATATTTCCCCCGGGGTGCCAGCGATAGTGAATATGATGCCATCTGCGATAATGTTCCTTTCCCCATCGCTCACTGATGTCTGCACCCTGCCAGCCCAAACCTACTCTGTAAGAGCTATAACCCTTCTGCGCCAAGGTCGGTGCGACCATTCTGCCGAATCCAAAGGAGTGTCCGGTCAAAAGAATCGCGCCCTTCTTTTGCTCGAGAGCCGTCTTCAAATGTTTTTCGCCATGGAATTCGACCCATTGTTCATGATGCGGCGCCCAGAACGGCCACGTTTTGAGCAAGTACCCACGCCATCGCTTCATGACGAGATAACGTACGGCTATTGCGCGGATTTGCTCCTGATCGTATTTCGGCCGTAAAACTGCAAAAAGCGGACCAAGGCTTGTCCTCGATTCAGGGCGGCACAGCAGCGTGTGCAAGGACACACTTTGATCCATCCAATGAAATGCTAAATAATGGGGGGTGTGCTTCATCATCCATTGCTTCACCGGGCTTCGGTAAAGCAATGCGACAGGGGAGAGTCTCACTCGGCACTCTCCCGGAGCTTGCCGGTGGCGAATTCTTTTGAAATTTCTTGCCGTAAAAGTTTGCCATGCTCGCTGCGCGGCAGATGATCGCGGATTTCGAGTCGGCGCGGACACTTATACGGATCGAGGTGCAACTCACAGTGCTGCAACAAAGTCTCGCGCGAGAGTTCTCCATCAGCAATCACGATGGCGGCAACGGCTTCGGTGGATTCTCCTGAATTGAAACCATGCACGACGGCCTCTTTCACTTGCGGGTGGGCTCGTAATACACTTTCCACCTCAGAGGGTTCCACGCGATTGCCGCCAACTTTGATGAACCCACTTTTGCGACCGACAACATAGACGTTCCCCACCGCATCTGTCTTTCCCAAGTCTCCGGTGTAGATGAAGTCGCCTTTTCGATTTGGGTTTCTTTCAGCTACCTCTCGCAAATAGTCGGGCAAATCGGCAATATAGAAAGCGATCTCACCTATGGTTTCGGAATTGATGCTGTTTCCATCGCCATCCAAAATAGCCATCGGAAATAAACCGTCTATACGACCGACAGAATCAGCCGGCCCATCGAGATTATAAGTGAAAGCGGGATAAAAATGGCTCCCCGAATACCGCTGCCTAATGGTGATGCCGAAGCGGCGCTGGAACTGATCGGATACGGACCGAGGCAACGAAGCGCTGCCCGAAATGCATAAACGCAGCGAAGTAAAGTCCACCCGCCGAGACTCGGGAATAGATGCAAGCAATTCAAAGATAAACGGCACCGCATAAAGCACTGTCACTCGTTCCTTGCTTATTGCTGCTGCGGCCTTAAAACGTTCAAACCGGTCATGCACTATAACCCGTCCACCCGTTAGGATCGGCAAGACGATATGGCTATTGATCGCCGATCCGCTATTGAATGGTCGTGTTGAAATAAAAACGTCGTCAGGGCGGGTTTGTTGAACCTGCGCGCGTAACTTGGCACGCGAGAGAATCAGCTCAGCGGACCGTAAATAAAGCTTCGGCTCCCCAGTAGAGCCCGAGCTTGAAACTCCTAAAATCATTTCATCGCGGAAAACTGTTTGTCTGAAAAACTCGAGTAGGGCGATTGGAAAATCGATGCCGCGAGAAGGACTCCAGGAAATACAATGGCGCAGAGTCGCACAGCGAAGTCGAGCTCCATTAAGAAAGTCATCGCTACCCATCGCTGCCACAGGGGCGGCGTCTCGATAGGCTTGATAGAGCTTACCCGATGGCAAAACCGGCAAGATCAAACAACCTAGTGCGGCGGCACCGAAGAACGCCGCATAGAAATCCGGCGATGGTGGAATACCGATGAGGATCGGCGCACCTGTTTCGAGCCCGAGGGCGGATAAGGCGCTCGCGATGTTACCAGCTTCTTGGAACAACTGCCGGTAAGTCAACGTGCGGTCTTCGCCGATGACTGCGGCTTGATGAGGTCGCAATTCACTTTGGCTTTTAAGCAATTCGTACAGCATGGCAACTGAGCAGGTATCATGCAAAGTAAAAGAAGGAAAGCTCGCTTGGAGCAAATACTACGGATCTTGCGGTTGAGACGCAATGACTTCCAGACACAATCGAGATAAAGTTACTTACTGCCTGATCATTTATAGCGCCTAGTACTCGAGTAGCAGATCATGGTTTATGGGTGGACATCCTGGGTAAACCAGTCGAGCGGCATTTCACGCCCCAGCCCCTTTGCTTTGGCCGCTTCGAATACCTTAGCCCCGACGGCGGCAAACTGCACGCCGAGGCCGATGTTATTGACAAACCCGGTAATCTGCTGGGCGTTCTCCCTCCCTTTGATGCGGCCGGAGATCAGATCGGGCAAGGTCGGCAGAGTTTTCCAATCGATACCTCTTTGCATCGGATGATCGCGGAACTCAAAACCCGGCTGGGCGATCTTGCTCAATTGCGACGATGTGCTGTTATTTTCCGTGAGATTGGTATGAACCACCAGCGGCCGGCAGCGGATTAACGCCTCGTCATTGGCTTCATCCCGTTGCATGCAACTGAGATGCACTCCTTCCGCCAATGCCTCCGGTCCGAGAAACGGTTTACGGGCATTGGTTGAGGTGACGATGATATCGACGTCGCGCACCGCCTCTTCCTGGGAATCCACCGGTACGATTTCCACGCCAACCAGCGGCGCCGTTTCTGCGGCGAACTTTTCTCGATTGGTTCGTGTGGGACTATAGACTTTGATCTTCTTGATCCTGCGCGCTTCACAAACGGCCATCACCTGCGTGCCCGCCTGCCAGCCGCAGCCGATGAGTCCCACGGTTTGCGCGTCCACGCGCGCCAAGCATCGGGTGGCTACGCCATTGGTGCCGCCGACGCGCATTCGTTGAATCACGCCATCGTTCATGATGGCCAAAAGCTCGCCGTTGGCCGAGCTGAAAAGCAAGACAATGCCCAGCCAGCGATTGCCGGGCATGGTCGGCATTTTTTCCCGGCGCATGCCATCGCCCGCCTGGCGCCAAGCAACGATGTCCGAAGAAAATCTCAACGCCGCGGTGCCGAAATGCGGCGATGCGCCGCTCATGCTCTTGAGGTAATGCGCCATCGGCGCTTCGCCGCTCTGCGCCGCCGCCGTCGGTGAATGGATATCAGTGCGTGACGCCGCCACGGCTGTGCCTTCGCCAAGCTCCCGATAAAGAGTCTCAAGAGCCTCCATGCAGGTCTTCATCGTCAAAAGCTGCTCAACTTCGTCATTATTCAAAAATAGCGGCATTATAGGCCTCGTGAAGTCATGAGGGCACGTATCACGTACACGGTTGTTTCAATCCCTGATATCCTGCAACAACCAATCGGTGGGAATGTCTCTGCCTAGTCCTTTGGCCTTGGCCAATTCATAAACTTTCCCCGCCACGGCAAAAAACTGCGCCCCCTGAATATTGCCCCGCTCTGAGTAAGTGATCTGTTGATCCGATGTGCGTCCCTTTTTCTTTCCGGTCAAAAGTTCCTCTAAGAGGACAGCGCGGTCCGCCGCAATCATCCCGTGTCCCCTTTTTCCGGTCCGTTTCATTTGAAAATCGGCATTCTCATTGGGCTTGGCGGCGTACGTAATATACTCGTCGGCGAGACCGAACTCGGGCAGCCCCCAGGGATGGGGCGCGTTACCGAGGCGCAAAGAAACATCGATGCGTTTCAACGTATCCTCGTCCGGCTTGCCGCCGACGCAGGTGACATGCGTCCCCTCTTCCAGCCATTTGCCGATGACGATGGGCACTGACGAGTCCGTGCACCCCGCAATGATATGCGCGCCTTTGTAGGCATCTCTCGGCGTGCTCACCGGCACGACCTCTAAACCGTATTTCTCGCCGATCTCTTTTGCATACTCCTCGCGATGAGCCTTGGTGGGACTGTAGACTTGGATCTTTTTGATCTTTCTTGCCAGCAAGAACGACTCGACATGCGACCGCGCCATCCCGCCCGAGCCGATCATGCCGACGACTTCGGCGTCTTCCCTGGCGATGTATTTCACGCCTATGCCGGAATCGGCGCCGACGCGCATATGTTGCAAATAGCCGTCGTTGATCAAGGCCAGCGGTTCGCCGTTTTGAATATCGATCAACAGAATCAAACCACAAAACCTTCCCGGCCGGACGCAATACTTCTCCTGGGTGATCGCTCCCTGATATTCCTGCTCGTAGATCACATCCGACTTCATGCGGATGGCGAAGTAGCCCGACATCGACCCGCCTTCCATGGTGCCCCACTGATAAATTTTGCTAGGATCCTTGGTGGGGATTTGGATATCGATGCGCGGGCGGCACACTGCCTCCTGGCGCGTCAGCTCGGTGTACGCCTGCTCCAACGCCTTCATGGTGATTTCCATGGTCAGCACGCTCTGGACGTCGTCGTTGTTGAGAATAAGCGTCATGGCTTCTTGCCCCAAAGTTTTGTAAAGAATCCCTCGTCCACCAGCTCTTGAACCAAGCTGTTGTCGAAGAACTGTTCGGGTTTGGCTTGCTTGGCTTTCGGATTGGTTCGAGCGATTTGGTCCAAAGTCACCTGGAAAGCCTGGGCTTTCACAAACGGAATTTTCTCCATGAAGTCGTAGCCGTATTGAAGACTGCCGTCGAGCATTCCCATGTCATTGATCTTCGTGTACTTGGCAAAAATCGCCTTGGTCTGCTCCTTACGCGTGTGCATGAAATGAATTGCCCTTCCGTAAGCGCGTATGAAAGCCTTTGCCTGGGGCCGATGTTCCCTGATCCACCGCTTCGAAGTCGTAAGACCGATGTGCATGAAAGGAATGTCTTCCTTCGCCAAATTAGCGAGCATCCGCATTCCCGCTTTTTGCGCAAGGTAAACCATCGGCTGTGACATCGGCGCGGCGAAGACGGTTTTTTGGGACAGCGCAGCCGCCAGCTCCGGCATGCCCCCGATCTGAATGAAAGGAACGTCCTTGGCTGCCTCGAGCCCATACTTCGACAGCAACATGCGCATACCGAAATCGGTGGAGGCGCCGAAGCGCGTAACGCCGACGACCTTGCCCCGAAGATCGGTCACTGTTTTGATTTCGGGCGCGGCCATGATGTAAAACGCAACGACATTGGTGATGGCGCCCATGGCAACCAGATCTCCACCGTTCAGGCCGACATCCACAATAACTTGGCTATTGGCGCCGGATATCACGATATCGCCGGCGAGAGTCGCCCGCGCCACAGTCGGCGAGCTGGCGATGTAGACCAGCTCCATATCCAAACCTTCCTGCTTTAACAGCCCGGCGTCATTCATCACCCAGAACGGCGAATTGAGCGCGCTCACCGCCGACCAGGCGATGATGAATTTTTCCGCTCGCGCAAAGCCGGGCACCGTTATCGCGCCGAGCACAAACAGGCACAGCGCCAGGCAAATAAACCGCGCACGAACCAATTTCCCCCGTAACGTGACTTTTTTCATAAGTTCCCTCGCAACACACAGCGTAGCTTGAAGCACTCCAAAACAATCTCGTCCGATAAGTATCATCGCTGGGCAAGAACGGTCAACCATGGCATACGCAAGAAACGGTGCTTCCCATTTCTCGTTTAAATCGGGTAACGCCATCACCGCAAACAGCGCAATTTCAACCAAACACTAGTGCGATTGACGACTCGCCGGTTCGTCGCTATACCTCCTGTCAGAGAAAAAGGGTATTTTAAATTTCCTATTCGCGATCGGGCGCGCCGGCGTGCCGAGACCAGAGAGGGCCGTAATGACAGTTCGCATTGCCCAGTTCGTGCACGCCAGCAACGATGTGGTGGACGAAGCGTTCCTGCGCGACTTTCCCGAAGTCGAGGCGGCCAAGGCCAATAGCCTCGAGTCCCTGGCCGATGCGCTCGATGGCGCGGAAATCCTTCATGTTTACAATTCCGCCTTCAAACCCGCGTTCGCGAGGCTGGTGCGGGAGAGGGGCCGGGCGCTCAAGTGGATCCAGTTCACCACCGTGGGCATCGAAATCGGGCTGAACGCAGGGCTTCCCGAGGGTGTCTGGGTCACTAATAGCGGCGACGTTAGTCAGCCGGTGCTGGCCAGCCACGCCATGGCCCTGATGCTGGGCGTCATGCGTGGCTTTCGCCGGTACGAGCCTTTGCGCGCGCAGCGGGTTTGGGCGCGCCAGGCTATGTCCCTCCATATGATCGCGCCCGAGCGCGCGCGCATGGTGATCCTCGGCATGGGCCGCATCGGTCAGGACATCGCGCGCAAGGCCAAGGCATTTGACATGGAGGTGATCTGCGTCACCCGCGCGCCCGCCCCCGCCGTGCCCGAGATCGACCGCGTGGTACCCCGGGAAAAGGTGGGCGAGGTGCTTCCCACGGCCGACGTGGTAATGGTGGCGATGCCGCTCGACAGCGGCACCGAGGGATTCCTGAGCGCCGAAAGGATTGCGCGCATGAAAGAGACGGCGGTTCTGGTGAACATCTCCCGCGGCAAGGTGGTGGACGAGGCGGCACTGGCCCGCGCTCTCGCCGAAGGCCGCATCAGCGGCGCCGGGCTCGACGCTTTCGCCCAAGAACCGTTATCCGCGACAAGCCCGCTCTGGGATCTTCCCAACGTGCTGATGACGCCCCATGTCGGCGGGAACGGCGGGCGCGAATCGTGGAGAAGGATGAGTGAACTGGTCCGCGACAACACGCGCCGCTATCTTTCGGGTGCGCCGCTCAAACACGTAGTCAGAACACCCGATGGGACGCTCCAAGGCTTTGGAAATCCATAGACTGGAAACTCAGAGCAACGCATGTCATGAAAACCGAACCGACCCGCATCGTCGGTTCGCCCGCCGGCACCATGGAAAGCGTGCTCACTGAAGACGGCTTCGATTCCGAATCGCGTGCGCCTACCCCCACTGTTGTAGGTACGGGGATCGTGGAACCGCACTACGTCTTCGCCGTCCGGTTAAAGCGCTTGTTAGCATGCCCTTAGTTAGGAGTCGACAAGTTCCATCTCCTCGGATGCAAGCGAAAGACTGTGACTCTGATATTCACCGGGCGCAGATGGAAACTCCTTCTCGACCCACGCCCCACCCAATTCGGGGTGATCTCTGACCAAATGGCTTGCGTGGATCGCCGTTATCAAATTCGCCGCATCTAGGGCACTTAGCAAGTCCTAGCTTTATGGAATAAATGCGGACGAAAACAACCGGTACCGCGAGCAATAAAATAAATATCGGATGAACGAAGTCAGCCGCGATAAGGCAAATGACGCCAAGGGGATTTTAGTCCCAATCGTGGCTGGTCGGTCGTTGGATCTTGGGAATATGAAGAAGGATCTTTTAGGACACCAACAGGATTGCTTCAGCGACGACTGCAAGCAGCCGGAGATCACCAACAATCAAGTTTCCGTCACGATCAACCGGTTGGTCGGCCAATTCGTCCAGCAAAAGGCCAAGGTCGTTTTCAGGCCGCAACGCCGATCCGAATGATTGCACTGGAATCGCGGGGCTCCGCTGAATAGCATTAAGCGCGGGGGGCGGAAATTTCTTGCATTCGCCCACCCGGTATTCTATGGTCCGATGAAAACAGCGCCAGCAACTATGAGTCTTCGCAATAAAGCAGCAATCGTCGGCCTCGGTGAAACACCGACGGATCGTCTGGGGTCGAAACCCGGGGAGCCGCGCAAATCGAGCGCCGAGTACTTGGCCTGGGCGATGCGTCTCGCGCTGGATGACGCCGGGCTCAGTCTGAAAGATCTCAACGGCCAAGGTCTGGGAGTCACCATCCCCACCGCCTATCCTCAACCCTTTTGGCCAGAAGAAGTGGCTGAGATTCTGGGAATCACGCCGGGCTTTCTGCTCGGTGGCGCAACCGGCGGCGCCGGGGCGGTTTCGCTTATAGGCGGGATGGCCGCGGCGATCCACTCAGGGTTAATCGATATTGCTTTATGCATCGGCGCGGCGGCACCATTCTCCGAACATTTCGGTGGCGGTATCCAGCCCGGCGATATGCGCGACTGGGAAATTCCTTATGGCACGATGGGACCGAACAGCAAGATCGCTATGGTCATGCGCCGCTACATGCACGAGTATGGCGCGACTCTCGATCACTTCGGCAAGATTGCCGTTGCCGGCCGCTATCATGCGAGCCTGAACCCGCTCGCCTATCTCAGGAAACCGATCACCATTGATGACTATAAAAACTCACGCTTGGTCGCTGATCCGGTCCGGTTGCTCGACTGCGTTATGCCGGCCAACGGCGGCAGAGCCTATATTTTGGCTTCACCCGAGCGCGCCAAAACGCTGCGTAAGAAACCGATCTATCTGAAAGGATTCGGCGAACGGAGCAACCCGTCCTATGGTCCGCGGGCCGGCTCCAATACTCTCGTTATGGGCGTCAAAGATGCCGGCAAAGTCGCCATGGAAATGGCCGGCGTCAAAAACAGTGACATCAACTTTTTGCAGCTCTACGACGACTACATTATCGTTGTTTATTTGCAGATCGAAGATCTGGAGTTTTGCGCCAAAGGAGATCTCGGTTTCTTCGAACGAACCGATTTTACATACCAAGGACAACTGCCGATCCAAACCGGCGGCGGCATGATCAACGTCGGCCAGCCTTCGACGGCCGGCGGCATGCTGCATATCATCGAAGCCGCGCGCCAGCTGCGCGGCGAAGCTGGCGAAAGACAAGTAACTAACGCGAAGACCGGGTTGGTCAGCGGGTTGGGCGTGCTCCCTTACGGCAAAAACCTCGGTTGCTGCGCCGTGGCCGTCCTCGGAAACGAAGTATAAGAATTCATGGCTGAAGTAGACGTCGGAAAACCGTTACCGGCAATCACCAGTGAAGCCAAACCGTTTTGGGAGGCGGCCGCGCAGAACAAACTCGTGATGCAACGCTGCCGGGATTGTCAAGCCTATGTGTGGACGCCCCGACCGGCCTGTTACGAATGTGGCAGCGAACGGCTCGAATGGCAAGAACTCAGCGGCAAGGGCCAAGTCTATTCCTTCACGGTCATCCGCCAGGTCGTCGGCCGCGCAGCGTCGATGGCGTTTGAAAAGGAGATCCCCTATGTCATCGCCTGGATCGACCTGGATGAAGGCCCGCGCATGATCAGCAACGTGGTCGGCTGTCCGGTCGAAGATGTGAAGCTCGGCATGACCGTTTCCGTCGTCTTCGAACAGCAATCGCCTGAGGTCTGGCTGCCGAAATTCAAGCCTTTAGTTTCATAATCACTGACCGCGTTGACTGCTCACAAGAGGTCAACCACACGGGGTTGCCCCTACAAAGCTGTCCTTATCGCTACATAGCGTTCCAGCGACCTAACCGATCCGGCCGCCGGGCCCAACCTTCCTTCACGCATCACAACGCCGTCGTGCTTGCCGGCGGCCGGCGATGCTGCGTCGCCTGTTCGTACGAATAGGCGAATTTAATCAATGAACCGTCATCGTAGGGCCGTCCAACAAAGCAAATCCCGGTGGGAAGATTATCGCGCGTGAATCCCGCAGGCACGACAATGGTCGGAACGAAGACCAGGAATGTGTTCAAATGCGGCGCGCCCTTTTGGTCGACGAACGGCGGGTTCACACCGTCTTTGATGAGCGTTGGCTGGTGCTCGACCGCCTTATGCACGATCGCGTCTAAGCGGTGATCGGCCATCACTTTGAGAAAGTGGGTCATCAATTCGTCTTGCGCCTTGAGACTCTCGTAGTGTTTCATGGGATCCGGATTTTTCTTGAAGCGGTCTTGCGAGCGTCGCACAACTTTTGCGAACTCGGGCGCGGCGATGACTTCTTCGCGTGATTTGAATGGCGGATTGGCGCTCCGGCCGTAGTAAGCCTGAAAAGATTTGTCCGCATCTCCGGGCCCGCCCGATCGTTTAGCCAGCAAGTCATTGAGCTTTGGAATCGTGATCGGATCGATGATCTCGGCGCCGCTGGCCTTTAGATCCCGCACAGCTTTGTCGAATACCTCGCTGATCTTTTGAAAGTCCTCAGAACCAGGCTCACTGTTAAGTCCCATGGTCTCGCGCAAGATACCGATGCGCGCGCCTTTCAAGCCCTTCTTGTCGAGAAAAGTTTTAAAGCTGTGCGCAATATGACCGACACCCCTCGCGGTCACCGGGTCCTCCGGATCGTAACCCGCCATCACGTCCAAGAGAGCCGCCAAGTCGCCAACGGTGCGAGCCATGGGACCGAGCGATCCGTTGATCTCCGGCCAGCAGCCATAAACTCCGCCGCGGCTGACCAGGCCGGCAGTGGGACGCATGCCGGCGATGCAATTCCATGTCGACGGCCTGCGGATGGATGCCAACCCTTCCTGTCCGATTCCGATCGTCGAATAATTCGCCGATACTGCCGCCGCCGAACCTCCAGAAGAACCGCCCACCGTGCGTTGGGTATCGTAAGGATTACGCGTCGAACCGAAGAGCGAACCATGCGTATCGCCGCCGCCTAGTTCCCCCAGCGTTGCTTTCGCGAGGATCACCGCGCCAGCCTTTTTTAGTTTCTCAGCAACAAACGAATCTCGATCCGGATAGTAGTCCTTGAACAACAACGACCCCAATGTGGTCGGCATGCCTTTGACATCGCCCTGGTCCTTGAAGATCACAGGAATGCCGTGCAGGGAACCGACAGGGCCTGACGCCGTATAAGCGGCGTCGAGACGATCGGCTTCAGCGAGCGCACCAGAGTTGACCGTGATGATGGCGTTGATGGCTGGCCCCTTCTTGTCAAACGCCTCTATGCGATCGAGATACAGCTGCACTAATTGGCGGCAAGTGAGCCTGCCGGATTTAAAAGCTCCGTGAATATCGTCGATGGTCGTTTCGACAACATTGAAGGGTGCGTTAGATTGAGCCATTGAACGATCTCCTTATTCGCTAAGTCGATAAAGCCCTTGATAGTGAAAGCCGGTGAAAATGTCCAGGGTAAATATTCAAGCATTAGGTTGCCGTTGAAATCTACCGCGGTTAATGATTATTCCCAACAAAGTAGTTAACGGGGGTTCATAACACAATGTCAGCTATGGCCCGGCGTGTAGCCGGATTTGGAACAACCGTCTTCGTTGAGATCAATGCGCTGGCGCGAGAGTTTAGTGCGATCAATCTCGGCCAGGGTGCGCCGGACTTCGACGGTCCGCCCGAGGTCTTGGCGGCCGCGGTAAAGGCAGTCAACAGCGATTTGAATCAATATGCGCCGGGCATTGGGATGCCGGCAGTACGGGATGCGGTCGCACGCCATGCCGAGCGCTTCTACGGACAAAGGGTTGATCCGGAAATAAACGTGCTCATCACTTCCGGAGCCACCGAGGCGGTCTTCGCAGCCATCCTCGGACTGACCGATGCCGGCGATGAAGTGATTGTGTTTGAACCGGTGTATGACAGTTACGTTCCGAATATGGTTATGGCGGGCGTTACACCGCGTTATGTCCCACTGCGCGGCGACAATTGGATTTTCGATCCGGACGAGCTTGCCGACGCGTTCAATACGCGGACCCGCGCGATCATCGTCAACACACCGCAAAATCCGACCGGCAAAGTTTTTTCACGGGACGAACTCACCGTCATCGCGGATCTCTGCACGAAGCATAACGTGATCGCGATCACCGACGAAGTCTACGAACATATTCTCTATGACAACCTAACGCATACGCGGCTCGCCATGTTACCGGGTATGGCGCAACGCACGCTAACGATCAGCAGCCTGGGCAAAACGTTTAGCGTCACCGGCTGGAAGGTCGGTTGGGCAATCGGAGATGAAGAGTTGGTCAACGCGGTTAACCGCGCGCACCAGTTCATCACCTTCGCAGTGTCCTCGCCATTGCAAGCCGCGGCCACCACAGCGCTCAGCCTGCCGTCCACGTTTTTCAATCATTTGCGGGCGACCTATCAGGCTAAGCGCGACCGGATGGTCGATGTCCTACAAAAGGCCGGATTCAAAGTTCTCCAGCCACAAGGGAGCTATTTCATTATGGTTGACTGGCGCGGTGTCGCGCCTGCTCGCGTGGAGGATGATGTTGTGTTCGCGCGCTGGCTAACGAAAGATGTGGGCGTCGCCTGTATTCCACCCAGTGCGTTCTATCAAGAATCCAACAAACACCTGAGCAAATATCTTGCGCGTTTCGCCGTGTGCAAAAGCGATGAAACCCTTGCAGCTGCGGCCGAGAGATTATCGCGACTAGGAAAAGGGTGAAACGATGCTATTCCACTAAGCAGCGGGTTTTAATTCGAGGGGTTACGATAAGACAAGCTATGTGTTACTGTACTAAATATGGGAAATCAAACATATCAGAAACGTCAGAAGGAGTTGGCGCGGCTGCAGAAAAAAAGGGATAAAGATGCTCGCCGTGTTCAGCGTAAAACAGAAAAAGTCAAAGGTGGCCCGCCGCTTGAGGGCGAGGACCCGGTAACGGGAGAAATCCACTTCGAACGACTCCCGGACAATTACTGATCGTGGTTGGTAAGATGGGTTTGTCATAGCATTAGGCGGGGCAGCGTTTCGCGCCCGGCGCTATTTTGGAATGACTCCAAACCTTACCGCAATGGGAGACTATCCGAGAAAGTCGACAGCGCGACGGGCCGGTCAATTCAGCGAAGCAACACTTTAGTATGGGCGTTCTGAAAGCGGCGGCACATCCGCGAAGCCGGAGGAAAAACTCGAGCGTGCTTATTCCAGGGTTTTCTCCTGCCATGATTCCATTTCGGGACCAAGGAAATAAACATTTTCCTGAAGGAGGAGAATATGGGAAATAAAATTTACGTAGGAGGCTTGTCCTACGCCACCACCGACAAGCAGTTGGAGGAACTCTTTGCCCAGCACGGTACCGTCGAGTCCGCTCGGGTGATCACCGACAAATTTACTGGCCGATCCAAGGGTTTTGGGTTTGTCGAGATGGGATCCAGCGCCGAAGCTCAAAGCGCGATCCAGGCTCTCAATGGCCATGAGTTCGATGGCCGTAGTCTCACGGTGAATGAAGCTCGGCCGCAGGAAAAACGTTCCGGGTTTGGCGGCGAGCGCCGCGGTGGCAGCGACCGAACAGGCAGCGGCGGCGGTGGACGTAACCGCTGGTAAAGCTCTTCGAAAACTGAGCAGGAGGCGTGCTACACTCCTCCGTCCTACTTATCGATAGATCAGCTCATCGCGTGCTAACCCCGTTGCTGCTCTCCTTTTCATTGGTTAACAGCACAACGGAGCATGCGGCATTATTCCTGTAATCCTAATAATCTGCCTGCCAGCCGGTACCGCTCAATTGACTTGACATAGCAGACGCCCACTTGAGATCGAGCATTCCCGTTATAGGCTAAAGGGAAAGGAGGTGGTTATGTTTCGCGAAAAGGTTGAATTGAAAGATATAGAAAAGATGGACCCGGAGTATCGTGATCTCTTGGGTCGAGTCGTTACCATCCAGGCCGACTGCGAGATCGGTGGCCCGCATCTCTATGTCAAGGATATCTTGCCATCGGCTCCAAGTAAGGTCGATCAGTTGATTGTAGCGCGCACTGCCGCGGAAGAGTTGGATCACTATCGTAAAATCGCGCGTGTCGCCGGGGACATCGGGGTGGATGTGTCATTCGTGCTGAGCTGGCCGAATCAGCAACGTTACTTGGATGCATTCCGGGGAACGATCAATACGTGGGAAGATTTTGCTGTTTTTGGATTTTTGATCGACCGTGTCGGACGCTATCAATTAGAAGAATTCTTCGGCTGCACTTACCAACCTTTAACCCAAATATTACCCACGGTTCTTAAAGAGGAGATTGGGCACATCGGCTATGGTGAAAGCAAAACGGCAGAGCTCGCCGCTAAAGGAGACGAAGCGAGAGAGAAAGCGCAAAGGGCGCTGAATTTTTGGTACGTCAAAGCGCTCGACATGTTCGGTCGATCCGACTCAACACGTGATCAACGTTATATTTATTGGGGGCTAAAACGGAGAACTAACTCTCAGGCTAGGCAAGAATTTATCCAAGAGGTAGATCCGCTCATCAACAAAGTCGGGTTAGAAATTCCCGATCCGAATCAAGGACGCCAGTACCTGTAGGAGGAACAATAGCTGGGTGGCCTCATGCGAAATTTGCGGGGATTCAGCAATCCGCGGCATTGCCCACGGACTCCAGCGACTGCCAACGCGCATAGCATTCTTCCAGTTCTATCTTTACGGCTTCGAGGCGCTCCAGAGCGGTGGTAATTTTGTCGGGTGACTGGCGATAAAAATCGGCCTCTGCCATGCGGATGTGTAACTCCGACTGCTCTGACTCCAATGTTTCAATTTTTTCCGGCAGCGCCTCCAGTTCGCGTCGTTCCTTGTATGACAATTTGCGAGTCCGGTTGCCGCGCTTCTCTTGTGCGGGGGAGACAACTGCGGACGCCGGACTCGGCAGCTTCTGCTCCTCTATACGGGTCGCGGCGTTTAGCTGCTGATAACGAACCCAATCCTCGTAGCCGCCGGCATATTCGCCGAACTTCCCCTTCCCCTCAAAAACCAGCGTGCTGGTGACGATGTTATCGAGAAAGGTTCGGTCGTGGCTCACCAGCAGCAACGTGCCTTGGTAATCGGCCAATAGGTCTTCCAATAACTCGAGGGTATCGACATCGAGATCATTGGTCGGTTCGTCCAGAACCATCATGTTTGACGGCTGGGTAAAAATCTTCGCCAGCAACAACCGATTGCGTTCACCGCCGGATAAAGCCGTAACCGGTGAGTCTATTCGCTGCGCCGGAAACAAAAAGTCTTTCAGGTAGCCGATAACGTGACGCGAGCGACCTTTAACCAAAACGTAGTCGGAGTCGCTCATGTTTTCGCGCACGGTCTTCTCAGGATCCAAAATCCGGCGGTGCTGATCGAAATAAGCGAGTTGCAGGCGCGTGCCGATCACCACTTGCCCGCTGGTCGGCACAATCTCTCCCAGGATGAGCTTGAGCAGCGTGCTTTTGCCGGAGCCGTTGGGACCGATAATCCCTACTCGATCGCCGCGCACGATGTGCGTCGACAAATCACGAATAATAAGACCGTCTCCATAAGCGAAATTCACCCGGCGCAAATCGATGACCAACTTTCCGGACAAAGCCCCGGCATCGATTCCAAAGCTGGCTTTGCCCTGCACGTCCAGACGTTGGCTGCGCTCTCGCCGCATGTCCTGTAACGCTCTCACCCGTCCTTCGTTACGGGTCCGCCGTGCTTTGATGCCGCGCCTGATCCACGCCTCTTCTTCGGCCAGCTTCTTATCGAACTTGGCAGCAGCGCGTTCCTCGATCTCCAAAAGTTCATTTTTCTTCTGCACATAAGTATCGAAATCCCCAGGAAAAGAAGTCAATGTTCCCCGATCGAGCTCAACGATGCGGGTCGCCAAGTGTCTGAGAAAGGTGCGGTCGTGGGTAATAAAGATCAGCGCGCCGTGGAAAGCCAGCAGAAACTTTTCCAGCCAGGTAATGGTGCTGATATCGAGATGGTTGGTCGGTTCGTCCAATAACAATAGATCGGGCTCGCTCACCAGAGCCCGCGCCAACATAACCTGCCTGCGAATGCCGCCGGAACATGCGTCCAACGGCTTATCCGCGGGCAGACTCAACCGCATCAAAATGGTTTCGACCTTCCGGTTGATGTTCCACCCGTCCAGCGTCTCGATGCGCGCTTGCAATTTTGCCAACCGATCCAGTGAGGGTCGCCCAGCGGCGCCAACCTGATCGGTGGTATGGTGATACTCCGTCAGTAGCGCGCCGAGTTCACCTAAGCCGGAGGCGACCACTTCAAAGACGGTCTGTTTAGTGTCAGGCGGCACCTCTTGCTCGAGATGCGCAACCCGCAGACTTTCCAGGCGCCAAATCTCACCTTCATCCGGCACCGCTGCGCCGGTTATAGCGCGAAACAAGGTTGTTTTTCCGGTGCCGTTGCGGCCGACAAGACATACCCGCTCACCCGTATCGATTTGAAAGGCGACACCGGCTAGTAACGGCAAATGACCATAGGCCAGAGAAATGTTTTCGAGACGAAGTAGGGGCATGGTTCTTAAAATTAACAGTTCTACTCATATTCTCAAAAGAGGAAGGCGCAGCCGCGTTTTTAAAGATAGCGCGACCATTCAACCGTTCGTATTTTTATGAAGGAAGAATGACGATAGCAGGTCTCTTCAGCCAAAGCGCTCTTCACCGCGACTGAATTGGGCCACGTCTAAAGTCGGCGATGCAGCGACTCAACTCAAGGGTCATGATAGTTTAACTCATTATGTTGAATGGTGTTGATGAAGCAAAGCGTCAATGGCTGGCCGTGATTTTTCGCCAGCTCAAGCAGGCGAGCAGCGGCCTGGCTTCTGCGAAAGAAGCTTCGATAACCCATATTCTCATACGCAGTAATCTGCGGCAGGTCGTTGGCGTAAATAATCGCCGCACGATCGCCGACTAGATTCTTCGGCAAGCTCCGCGCGAGCGGCAAACCTTGCGCCGCATTGTTGCCGAAAAGCACATAATCAACGGACTCACCCAAATCGGACAACGCGCGCAGAATCGCTGGCAATGAAACGTCATCCCAGTTTCTCATCTCTAACTTGGCCTGTTCGACGGTCAATTGGCATGGATAACCCTCCGGGACCTGAAATACCCCGTTACGCTGAATCAATCGTATCCAAGGCAGCGGTGGATCAGTGACAAACTCAGCGACAGTGACTTCATTGTCTAAGATCAAGGCAACGAAGTGGTTCTTCGTAAAGGTGGAAAGCGCAGTCGAAAGTGTCATGGGTTTACCTTCCTTCCTTCGCCCATCATCGCATGCTCTGGCATACACTAGCCATACAGCCAAAATACCTCTGTGAGGACAGCACCCGTCCTAAGATTGGGAATGAATATAAACACTGCAACAGAAATGCGACATACGCAACGTATAAACCTAAATTTGAGTTGAAAAGTATATCGGCACAGAAATTGCCTTTTAACAAAAACAAGAGACATGAAAGGAGTTTGAATCATGAAAAACTTATTACCGGCAATATTGATTACAGGTGCATTGGTAATGACAGGTTGTAGTCCACAGTTCTGGGGCGGAGCTGCCGTTGGAGCGCTCGGAGCGGGCGGCGGATATGAATACCAATCTAAGCGGCAAATGGATCAGCTCGAAGACGATTACAAAAGCGGGCGCATCAACCGAGAAGAATACCAGGACCGCAAGAAACAAATCGAACGCGGTTCGATTATTTATTGATGGGCGCGGATTTCTCGGCTACTGCCGGACTTGATAAGAAAGCAAAGAGGGTCTGCTTACGGAAAACGGGGTCTGGCCAAGCTTAACCTCTCGTGCACCCTTGACTTCCGTTTGCGGACGGCAGACCCTCGATGCTTGTTGTAGACGCTTTTGGGTGGGGTGTAAACTATCACCGACATAGTTTTGCCGTTTGAAATCCTCCAAAATGCCTACCCAAATGGAGCAGTCCCACTGAAGCCGATCCCAGTACTTCATCCCCTCGAGGTCTGCCTGCAGTTCCTTCTCCAGCGAATAGGGCTGATAAATAACGTACCACGGCAAACCGAGATCTCTATTGGTTAGGCCGCGAACCGGTGATGAGCGATTGAAGCTGATCTGCGTCTGATCAGCGTGCCCGGCGATCTCGTGGCCGATCTCGTGTGCCAGAGTTTGCCTGAGCAGCCAGAGATGGCGGTCGCTATTGAGTGCGCGTCTTCCCAGTCTGTAACTAATATATATCCGTCTGTGCCCGATGCTCATGCCAAGAATATCCGCGCGAGGAAAATCAGAAAGATAAATTCGATATCGAGAAATCTCCGGTCTGTCTTCTGTGACGGCCAAAATCCGCGCCGCCTCATCTCTGAGCAGATGTTCGATCCGGTCGTTCGTCACCACGGAAATACTCGGCGCAAGCGAGCACGAAAGGGAGATTAGACAACACAGGCTCAATCCCCAGGCCCTCAAAAGTCGGCCCGCACCTGGCCACCGCTCTAGCGCCGGTTTTAACTTATTATTTCTTTTCATCCGGTTAGGTGACTAACGCTTAGAGAGTCGGCGCAAATTAGCACGTCTTGCCGCGCACCGCCAGCGTACAAGACTAGCCGACCCTGTGTGACAACTCTCAAAACGGTCGATGCGTTATGATGTTACTCAGTTCTTGCTTGAAAGAGAGGACCTATGCGCAAATGGATCATCGCCGGTGTCGTGGCGGTTTTATGCTGCGGAACTCTAGCCCTCTATTACATGGACTCACTGGTCGCAAGCAATAAGGATCATTTGCTCGGATGGGCGCAGCAGATGACAGGGCGCAAGGTTTCCGTTGGCAACGTGCAGGTGATGATTTTCAGCGGCCTCGCGATGCGCGTTGACGAGTTCGTGTTGTCCGACGATCCCGCCTACTCCTCCGGTGATTTTCTGCGCGCTGGCGACCTCCAAGTGAGTTTAGAGTTCTTACCGCTCTTGCTGGGCCAATTTCGTATCAAACGGATGATTCTTCACGATCCTGTTATCACCATTGTTCGCGACGCCGCCGGCTCCTATAACTTTTCTACCATCGGAAGGAACGGTAAGCAGAAGAAAACAAAACAATCCCCAGACGCAAACTCTCTGACGCGGGCAGTTCCGCTCTCATCACTCGACGTGTCGAATGGAACGCTGCGCTACCGCGATCTGCGGGACGGCAGCGAACTGACGATCAGTCGGCTCGGTTTAAGAGTGACCGATTTGGCGTATGACTCGCCCGTTACAGTCGAATTGGCGGCTGCAATTTTCGCTCCCCAACAGAATCTAAAGCTCAGCATGGTCATGGGTCCGTTTAGCCCCGATGTGGATATTCGCGATGTCCGGTTCGACGGACAGGCACGGGTCGAGTCCCTCGACATGGGTAAGGTGAGAGCCGCCGTTCCGAGACTCAGAAAAACATTACCAAAGGTGCTGGACGTTCGCGGCGTCTATACAATCGAGGATTTAAAATTCAAAGGAACGCTCAACAAACCTTGGCTCAAAGGCGCCATCGAGGGAACGGACGGGTCGTTTCGTTTCGAATAAACGGACCATCAGAAAGCCTGCCAGTTCAGGAACGACTTGTCGGCGTAGAGCTTGTCGACATCCAACGAAAAACTAACTCCGCGGCCCGTCAAATAATCGGCAATGGGTTTTAACGGCAGACCCACGGCGGCAAGATAATCACCTTCCATGAACTCGATCAAATCACTCCCCTTGCCCTGGATCGAATAGGCGCCTGCTTTATCAAGCGACTCGCTGCAAGCCAAATAGTGGTCAATCTCTGCATCCGAGAAGTCACGCATTTTTACCGTAACCTTTTCGATGATCTTCAGGCCAGGCCCACCCAGACCATCGATGATGGCCGCGCTGGTGAAAATCCGATGGATCTGTCCTGCGAGAATGCGCAGCATTTGTCCGGCGTCGGTTAAATCGATCGGTTTACCGATTTTTTTCGCGCCAATGGAAATCATCGTATCACTGCCGATCACAATGCTTTGCGAATTCTTGCCCGCGACCGATTGAGCTTTGCCGGCGGCAAAGTCGAGAACTTCATCTTCGATGTTGCGCTGAACCGACACCCGCTCGTCAAAATCCGGCGCGATGACTTCAAACGGTAGACCGAGAAGCGCGAGTATTTCCCGCCGGCGCGGCGAGGTCGAAGCAAGAATCAGCCTCATGAATTGCAATGATCAGGACGTTGGATCAGGCACGCCTCAGAACCTGTGTCTAGCGGCGCGCCTCCATCGAATTCGCAGTCTTTGGCTTCTGCACAGGGGAAGGTCTTGTAGTTTCTGAGACACCAGAGCACATCGCTCGCGCTTCCGACACGAACCATTTGGGAACGCATCTCTGCCGCGCCGCGAAATCCTCTGCAGTACCAGGTCAAATGCTTTCGAATCCCGACAAAGTTTTCGCTCGCTGCGCACTTCTCCAGATGCTCGCTATGCTCGAGGATGACTCTAAACCGCTCCGCTAAACTAATCGCTTCATCGCCGATGGACAGGTTGCTGTTTTGGCTCAGTGCTCCTTTGACCTGGTCCTTCGCCCTAAAGATCCATGGATTACCCTGGGCAGCGCGCCCGAGAAGAACTCCATCCACACTTGTCTCGCGGATACGATGATAAACGTCCGCCATATCCCGTAGATCTCCGTTTCCGAGAATCAAAGTTCCAGAGTTCTTGGCGATTCCTACGGCGCGCGCGATGGCGTTCCAATCAGCATTGCCCTTGTATCCCTGTCGAAGAGTGCGGCCATGGAGCGAAATGACAGCGGGTTTTTCCTCCAGCAAAGTGGCAATCCACTCCTCTACCACAATGTGATCATATCCGAGGCGGGTCTTGACCGACACAGGACGAAGCCGACGCTCGACCTGCGTGTCCCCCCCAGTTCGGAGCCGGTTCGCAATCCAGATCTTGTCGATGAGTTCCGGCGCAATTCCAATATCGTTGAGCGTTTGTCCATTGGACCAGTCTTCGATTCCCTGGTTTGCCGCTCGGATGATCGAACGAGCTAACGCCGGTGTCTGGATCAGCGCCGCGCCGCAGCCGGCCGCCGCAACCTTTTTTGCGGGGCAACCCATGTTGATATCCAGACCATCGAAGCCAAGCTCGCAGACAATATGCGCCACTTTGTAGAAAAGTTCCGGCGAGCGTCCGTAGATCTGCGCAATTACCGGTCGTTCAATTTCAGAATACGTCAGGTCTCTGATGAGCGTATGTGGTGCATAGAAAGCCGCCTGAATATTGACAAACTCAGTGCATAGGACATCGGGACCACCGTGCTTTGCGGTAATATAGCGGAAGGAAGCGTCGCTCACTCCGTCCATGGGCGACAGACCGATGATGGGACGATCAATGTAGTGCCAAAAATTCATTGCTTGAGAGTCGATTTTCAGTTGCCGCCAATCGGATGTCATAACCCTATGTCCGCTTTCAAAGCCGATCCCCGATATTAATCTATGCGCTTGGGTAAACCAAGAGAAGTGGCATATGTGATTATAGTTCCCCTGGTAAATTCGCTCCTAAAGATCGCATGGGATCGCCTCTTTCATCGGCTGTTTTTTCGATTAGACTTAAAACTATAAGTACCTTAGTTGACCGGCCGGCTATTTCGTCATCGATTCCCGTCTTCTCGATAAAAGCGGCACGGTTGACACTAATCCTGCAACCACAGAAAGGGTCAGATAAGCATGCGCAAATGGATGATAGGCGGTAGCGTCTTGTTAGTCTTATGTGTCGCGCTCTTAATTGCCCTGCTGAACATCAATTCATACGTCCAGCGCAATCGGGACTATCTCATCAGCCAGGCAGAGAAAGCACTGGGACGGCGTATCTCGGTGGCAAACATCGAAGTCAGCATTTGGAATGGTATTGGCTTTCGTCTCGAAAATTTTGTGATAGCCGACGATCCTGCCTTTTCTTCCGGAGACTTTGTTCGTGCCAACGCTCTCCAGGTCAATGTTAAACTCGTGCCTCTACTGCGCCAAGACGTTCAGGTTAAAAAGCTCATTCTTAACCAACCGGCGATAAACATCATTCGAAATAAAGAGGGGATTTACAATTTTTCGACTATCGGCAGAACGGACGATACTCAGAAAGATGAACAAAGCGCGGACGACAAAGATTCTGCCGCGCAAGAGTCTCAAAAGCGTGCAGCTTTCCTGATATCGCTGATCGACGTATCCGAAGGCGAGGTACACTACCGCGAATTAGGAGATGGCACCGATATACTCGTACGGCAAGTCGATCTCGAAGTGCGGGATTTGGATTTTAATCGACCTTTTTCAGTAGATCTGGCCGCGGCTCTATTTGCCTCTACCCAGAATGTGAAGATCAATACGATTATCGGTCCTATTTCTCCGGAAAGTGATTTTCGCAAAGTTTCGTTGGATGGCAAGGTCGACATCGATTCGCTCGACGTGAACCAACTACAGAACGCCCTGCCAAAATTAAAAACCGCTTTGCCGAAAGATCTGAATTTCGATGGCGTATTCGAAGTGAACGGCCTCAAAGTAAAAGGAACGATTGAGAATCTCACAATTAACGGCGGTCTGGAAGGAACTAACGGAATTATTCGTTACGGCGAGTCTTTTCACAAAGCCGCCGGGATTCCTTTGACGGTATCGACGGACGCCCAGTATACCGCCGCCGAAATCGTCCTTCGGCAGACTACAGTCCGGCTGCACACGCTACCGTTAACGACCAGCGGCGAAATCACGCTCGGCAATCGACCGGCGCTGAACCTGTCACTGAAATCCGAACCTGCTTCTTTGGACGGATGGGAAAAACTTATTCCCGCGCTCACCGGCTATAATCTTAAGGGAAAGGTGGAAGTTATTGCAGAGCTACGCGGTCCGGTCGGTGACGGAAGCATTCCGCGGATTCAAGGAAATTTGACGTTGCAAGACTCCAGCGCCAGGATTCCGCAATTGTCGAAACCGATTAGAAATATGAATGCTCAGATCGCCTTTTCAGGACAGCGCGCTGAGCTTAAAGAAGCTACGCTGAGTCTCGGCAATTCGCCTATCCGATGGTCGGCGATAATTGACAGGTTCTCGCCGCTTACGCTCTCCTACAAACTCTCGGCCTCGCAGTTGGCGGTGGCGGATTTGCAGTCCTCGTTACCCGAGCAGCGCAAGAATGATGTTCTACGCAACGTGAGCAGCAACGGTCAGCTAACAACGCTCAACGGCATCACGACAGTGCGCGGGACAGTGGCTTCCAGCGATGGCAACCTTTACAGCTTGAATTATAAGAATCTCGACGCCAATCTTTCGTACAATAATGAGGTGGCCACGCTGCGGGATTTGCGAGCCGACGTGCTAAACGGCGCTCTGCAGATGATGGGAGAATATGCGTTTGAAAACATTCCCCGCTTTTCTGTAAGTTGGGACGTTAAAACCATCGATCTGGTCCAATTATATCGCTACTTCAATCCTCAGAGTCAACCGGATGTGCGTGGAAACTTAAGTACGAAACTTAAATTGAGCGGCCACGGCGATCAGTGGAAGGAAATACAAACGACTTTGCGCGGTCAGGGACAAGCCGAGGTGTTACAGGGCGCGCTTTTGAATTTCAATATCGCTGACGCCGTCTTATCCGGCACCACGGGAATACCCGGGCTGGCAAACCTCATAAACCCCGCCGTCCGAAGAAAATATCCGGAAACATTCGAAGCCAAAGATACCGAGTTTAAAGAATTGCAGACGCAGCTTGAGATCGGCACCGCACGCGTGAATTTTAAAAACGTGCACATGGCCGCGGCACAGTTCAAGGTTGAGGGAAGCGGCTGGGCGGATTTCGATCGGCGAGTTAATTTTCGCGGCGTGGTCCGGTTCTCGCCCCTATTGTCCGCTGATATAGCTGGCGCAGTGCGGGAAATAAGGTTTCTTTTCAACAAGAGCAATGAGCTTGAAATACCCTTTACTCTTACTGGAGAAATGCCTCACGTGAGGCCTCGGCCCGACGCAAGCTACCTGACAAAGGCGCTTCAGCGGGGACTGCTGCAAAGAGGCGCGGAAGAACTTCAAGAACAACTATTCGGCACCAGGCAACGCAGCGCTCCAAACAATCGCGCTTCGGAAGAGAAGCAGGAACAAAGAAAAGGCTCGCCCGAGGATCTCATTCGCAGGGGTCTGGAAGGTTTGTTCGGCCGGCAGAAAAATTCGAAATGAAGCAGCGTCTGCTCAGGACCGCCGTTACTCGATTCCGGTGGCATACTGAACCGTCATTGTAGCCGGCGGTGCTCTGATGTTGCGAGCAAGACGCGGCCGATATCTGACTATCTCTCGAGCGTCTCCTTACCCACCACCGCCAAAAGAGTTGCGGAAAAAACCAGCAGCGGCGCATAGACCAAGAATGGCACGCCGGGATTGTAAGTATTGGCCAGGTAGCCGCCGAGCAACGGAGCCATGCCGCTACCCAACTCGGCGATGGTGCGTCGCACTGCTTGCAACCGCCCGCGCGCATGTGAAGGCACCACATCGTACGTTGAGGTCGCCAGGGAGCCCAATGAAAGGCCCTGGGCCAAACCTGCCAGCCCCACGAGAATAGCGAGCTGGGTAAAGTTACTTGTCAGTGGAATCAGCACAAATACCAAGGCCGGCAACCCGGTACTGGGCACCGTGCACCATTTCCTGCCTACCCGGTCCATAAGAAAACCCGCGGGGATAATCATCATGAAGACGATCACGCCAGAGATGGTGAAAAGCATTCCAATCTGAGTTGGCGAGAGATCGAGATAATATCCGGCGTAAAGCGGCAACATGCTCTGCACAACAATACGTTGTGACTGACTGGCGAGCGTCGCCAAAACGAGCGCAAGGTAAGTTGACCTTAGGTCAGGGCGGATCACGCTAAACAGTTCAGCAACGCTGCGTAACCTTCGCTTGACCGATGCGAATCCCCAGCCTTTTACCCGATTGACACCTTTTTGGGGCGCCGGAGCCACTACGGAATCCGGACTCACTAATCCCAAGACAACCGACAAAGCGGTGGCTAAGGCATAGCCTATAAACGCCGCCTTATAGTTAAAAATATCGGTAAGCCAACCGCCTAAGAACGGAGAAATGGCCGCACCCATGTTGTACGTCCCATGTAAACTGCTAATGAGCCGGCCACGTTGATTGCGCCGCGCAAGATCGATCGCGGCGACCTCTCGGGCCGTCGACCACAGACTGTCGGCCGCGCCCATGATCAGCGCAAGCACCAAAATCGCGCTGAGCCACGGCGCCCCCGAGGCCGCCAGCGACGCAAGGCTTGCCGTTAACGGTCCACCGATCAGTGCAATTCGGGTTCCCATCCGATCGAGAACGATGCCGGCGATCACTGTTCCAACGAATTTGCCGATGGCGAATGCCGTTATGATTTGCGCTGCAGCCCCCGCGGACACGCCGAACTCCAACGCAATAACTGGAATGATGGGAATGATCATCGCCCATGCTCCCGAAAAGAATGTGCCGCTGTACACTGCGGCAAGCCCCCGAGTTGTGGACTTAAATTTCATAATCACCGGCACCTTAGCCGCAGCGCACAGGAAAACAAGCTCGCATTCAACCGGATCTTCGAAATCGATCGATGCGCGTCAGCTCACGCTTCTATGAGACACGTGGAAAAAACGTATGGAAGGAGTTAAAAGCCGAAGACGCGTTAGCTTCAGCCAACGCCGCGACAGCCAATCCCGCAGCCCAGCAAGAACAAAAGCCCTTGATTCCTCAAGGGCTTAACGATGGAGCGTGTAAGAGAGTTAAATTCCCAACCTTATACTTCTTAAGTATGGAAAGTCGACAACTCTACGCTAATGCTCAAGGTGATTAATATATAGTAAACATCTAAAAATCAAGGAATTCTGCCCCGGAGACGAAACCGTCTCGCACTGTGCCGCTGAAACCCTGAAAACACGACCGGATTCGTCCAAACATGAAATCAGCCATTGCCCTGAAGACGTATGACCAACTTGCGTCGGGCATTTGCGACTCGTCACAGTATTCTCTCCCACTACCTCAGGTGGAGTAAATCGCCAACTCTTTACCGCGCCACGCTGGCACTACCCTTGCGCTTATTATTTTCAGCTTCACCACAATTAGGAGAAAGAACAATGAAGTTTTTCAAAATATTATTGGGTAACGAGCGCGGCCAAGGGCTTATGGAATATACGTTGATCGTATTCTTGGTTGCATTAGGCTTTTGGGCAGGAATGAAGGGGACTGATATAGGCCCGGAACTCGCAAACAGTTGGACCAAAACCATAGAGTGCGTCAGCGCGCCCTTTTCCTGTGGTTCGGAAACATAATAAAGAAGCAATCGAGGCTTCTCCCGCGAGACCAGTAACGGATCACGCGCAGGGGGGATTTGTGCCTAGAATCGTAAAAGAGCCCTATGAACCCAAAAGGCACGGGCACATCTTTAGATGGATTATGCCGAAATTCTTACGCCGTCGTTTAGGTGATCGGTAGGTTTGCTAGGCAATGACTGAGGAGCTTTTCGGAGTTATCCTTTTGGTTGCCTTACTGACAATCATATTCACGTTGCTAAAGATAGTATTATGAAACCTAAGAAAAATTATGAAGGCGACTACGGCGACTACGAACGCGTTAAACCCCCGAACATAGGAAATGATGACCGCAAGAGCTCCCCTGCTCCACTAGAAATAAAAAGCCCCCGATGATCGGAGGCTTGGAAATGGAGCGGGTGAGGAGGGTCGAACTCCCGACCTTATGCTTGGCAAGCATGGAGCGGGAAAAAAGGCTCGCTAATGCTAAGCCTGCGAACCCACGTCAAAACCTTTGTAGTTCAACGTCTTTCCCGGCAATTGACCTGCAAACCTCTGTCCCGAAACATCCCTAAACGATCCCTTCAGACCCTAAAAAAGTGCAACGTTGCACCCGGCCAAATTCAATCGGATTTGGCCTTTCTCCATACTCTCGGCCCTAGTACACAGTCAACACGGCGTCCTGAGGAGAACTCGCTCGCCAGCATGAACCCTAGAGGCGGATGCTTGAAATCGCTACGAGAACTTCAAGCGAAGCTCAAGCATAGAGCTAAGTAGAGAAACAAAACGGCCCGGCGCTGTATCACCAGCTTACCGGGCCAAGAAAGGATCGTCCTTATGGTCGAAGCGTTTTTCGCCTTAGGGTTTGCCGCAGCCTTTCGGTTGGTCGGGAGATAAAAACCGAAAACCGTCAAGGGCGCTGGGTATCCACCTGGCGCCCGCTTTTTAACGCAAAAAGGAAGGATAAAACCATGCCGCTAATAATCGATGGGGCACGCATCTTTACGCGATGGCCGATCTGGATATGAGCAGAGAAGAACTATGCTGCAGGGCCAAAGTGGGAACCGGCACCCTGCGGAAGGTCGAAAACGGCAAACTCGTTCGGTGAAAAGTTTGCGCAGTATCTGTATGTGTCTCGGCATCAAACCTCGGGACGTGCTAACAGACACGGTCGCGCAATCATCTGAGTCTAGCGCCAGTCATCCAACTCCCGGAATCAACGCAATGAAAGAAAGCATGCTGGAAGAATTTGCCGCGCTGCTCAAAGAAACGAACGACCGCGACGCGCTGGACGGAATCATGCGGACGATCAAGTTATTTCGTCGAGGGACCCGATAAAGGAAAAAAGCCGCAATGATCGGCCACTATGACAAAGCCCACCCGCGGGCGTGAGCGGTTGCAGTCGCCGATTCATCGCGGCGAGATAACTGCTCGCGAAGCTAATGAGGCGCGGGCATAGGGAGTGAGCAATGAGCGATAAAATTATTGACTTTCCGAGTGGTGCGATTGGTGGCGCGAACGACCCTAGAGAATGTGGCGGCTGCCCCAAATGTCACCACAACGACGGGTATCTAAATGCTGCTAACGAAGATGGAATGGGACACTGGTTTTATTGTAAGCGACACAAGGTCAAATGGAAGGCAGGGACAAACCTTTTTTCAGCCTGAGAGCACCTAGTGTAGTGTCTCACGCTGTTTGTAGTTTATCCAGGACGGCCTGAGCACGGCG
>WHTF01000189.1 GCA_009379725.1 Deltaproteobacteria bacterium | reverse complement strand
CTTCTTGCCGCGTTGGGAAAATAGTGGGACGGTGTAACGCAGTTCAGCGCCACGGATCTTGTCCACATTTTGGCAAGTGCTAAGGTAAAATGATTTGCTGCCGCCGAAAGGAACTCTGCCGATGAAACCGTTGACCAAGCTCGTAGCTACTATGGTTGTGCTTTTTGCTCTGACCGGGTGTCAGGCTATGACCGGAAGAACCGCCGGGGAGAATATCGATGATTTGACGATCACCACAGCAGTCAAGGCCAGACTTGCTGCCGACAAATTCTCGACACTTACGCGTATAGACGTGGATACCGTTGACCGCGTGGTTTATTTAAACGGGGTAGTTGACTCGGAGCATGAAAAGAGGCGGGCTGAAGACATCGCTTCGCTGGTTGGCAACGTCACGAAAATAATAAACAACCTTCAGGTGCAAACTCAGCCTGCGCCTACACCCCAATGACCGCTTAGATTTCGTTCCAGTTCGAGAAGTTGTACAGGGCCAACAGGGACGAGTCAAATATCAAGCTTTACAGATCATTTAAGGATCTCTCGCAGTTTATTAGAGATCGAAGGCTCTAACTTAAAGAGATTGGCAATCGTTTTTTCCACTTCTTCGCCGGTTCGCAGATCGAGATCCAAATTGGCTTTTTTGGCTTCCGCCAAAAATTCCGGTCGATGCCCCCGACGGTTTGGACCTTCTCTTTTAGTCCTGCTCATTGTCGCGCCTCTTGTAGAACTCGACGAAGAACTGCACTGGGCCGACCGGTTCGATGTGATGTCTGATTTCCGGAATCACGATGCCTGGTGTACTCGGAGATAACTCAAATTTCGCGTCGAGAGCGGCGATTCGATAGTTCAGTTTCCCTTGAGTCACATGGATCTTCGCCCAGACGCCGGGCTTGGTTGAGTGGTCGCTGCGCAAACTTTTCGGCAGGGTATGTTCGTCAAATTCCGCGGTCTTACGGTAGGCGGCAAGATCGTCCGGCATCTCGAACTGGTCGCACTTAACGCAATTCAACGGCGCGCCGATTTTCTCGCTTCGTCCCTCCTCTGTCGTCACCCACGCTCGATCGAAGAACGGCGGTTGATGCCTGACATGCTGCTTGTGGCCGCAGCTCAGAAAAGCTACCCAGTCGCCATGCTCGTCGAGTTTGAATGCGCTTATGGCGCGATGCATCTAAAACCACGTCCTACGCGAACTTGTCAGGATACAAAGCCGGCTACGTCGGCTGACATGCACCGCAGCGAGGCGTTTTGAGTTGCACGATCGATTCGAAACTGCCGATTAAAAGGAGGACATAACCCATAACCTCGAGAATTTCCTCGATCACTCGTTTATAGTCGCGATTATACTCGTCGCCCATCACCAGCTGCAGAAAAGCGCCGTGTCCTACCAGCTGCCCGAACGGCACGGCGACTAGAAAGCCGGCCCAGAGAATCGCGAAGGCGCGGGTGGTGAAAAATTGCGGAAGTTGCCGCTTAAAATACTCTTGTTTCGCATAACCTAAAAAAAGGGCATACAGGACCAGTGGAAACGCGATCTTCCAGCCCGTCGAAGGAATTAGCTTGTGCAAAAACGAATCGAGTTCTCGGATTGCGGCAAAAGCAGTAATGGCCGCCAAAAGAAAAAAGAGCGTCCGGAAATCCGCGACTAACAGTGCGCCACCGACAAACACCGCGCTCGTAATAAACAGCAGGCCGAATTGAAACCATTCGATCGGCCCGTTTTCTTTAAAGAGGATGATATCTCCCTCTGCTAGCAGAGGGAGCGCCGCGGTTGCAATGAACAAGGTAACCGTATACGCCGTGAAGCGCAGCAGGGTCGGCGTTGCTGAATTGCTCAACATTCGGGCGGCTGCTTCTGTCGTTGCATCAAAATATTCCAACTGATTCAAATTTGCATTGGGCGGTCCGGCTTTAGACCGCCGTAAATTTCATGCCTTGATTGTGGTACCTACATTCTGAATGTCAAGGACTTCGCCATAACATCCTTGATGAACAACTGGCTGGCGCTATCCGTCACACTACTCCCGAGCGTAGGTTTCAGTCGTAGGAGTGTCGACCAACTTGGCGTTGATATTTAGTATATTGCCGCCGTCGTTGAATCCAACTGTCGTTGAACGCTTGGTGCCGGCGACGCTCGGCGGCGCAGTGAAAATTAACTCAAGGTTCGTTTCGACGAGACGCCATGTTCCGGCGCCTTTGACGTCACTGCCGGAGAATGTTGCGGTAAAAGTGCCGTCGGAGTGGAACTCGATCACGTCGTTGGCGCCACAAGAGGTGGTGGAGCCGCCGGCGAGGGGAAGTGTGGTGGGACAATTTGCTGACTGGTTGGCGGTACCGATACCAGTCTGGCGCCACCGGCCGACGAGCGAAGGCGATGAAGGCGATGGTGATACGGTTGTGGCTCCACCGTTTTCCTTGACGCTACAGCCGGGAACGAACGGGAGAAGCAGAAAACCTGTGAGTGCCAACATCTGACCGAAGCATTTGCGCATTGATCGTTTCTCTCCTTACGCGTCGATGAGAATAGCGCTGCTCCTTCTTTTTAACCCCGCCTTTACGTGATTCCAATAGTCGCCCTCCTTTGTGCTGCTATGCTGCTCAGTTAATGACAAGTGCCGTGCGCAACCCTACTTGCTCCGCCCGGCTTGATTATTCTTGCAGTTCGCCGGCAATGCGCTGGACTTCGTCCATCACTCGCAGAAGGTTACCGCTCCAGAGTTTTTCGACCTGCTCTTCAGTGTAACCGCGGCGGACGAGTTCCAAGGTTACGTTGAACGTTTCGCCGGCATCGTTCCAGCCGGTGACTCCGCCGCCGCCATCGAAGTCCGACGAAATGCCGACGTGGTCGATACCGATCAGCTTCACGGCGTAGTCGATGTGGTCGGCGAAGTTCTTGACCGTGGCGGTTGGGTCGCCGGGGTGTTGGCGATCGATCTCCGCGAGTTTGTTTTCATATTCGGCGCGCTGCTTGGTGGACAGTTGCGTTAGAGCTGCTTGGAAGCGAGCGCGTTGGCTGAATCCCGCTGGTTCGGGCAGGTTGAATTCTCTCCTTGCCGCTGTGAGAGCCGCCCTGCGCTCAGGTGAATCCGGCTTCGTCGTTTTGACGAACATGTCATAGGCGACCACCTGGATGACGCCGCTACTTTTCTGTAGCGCGAGAAGTTGCTCGTCGTCCATGTTGCGGCTTACGTTACAGAGCGTACGGACGGCGGAGTGGGACGCAATGAGGGGCGCTTTGGATAATGCCGCAGTCTGCATCATCGATTCTTTCGATGCGTGCGACACGTCAACCATCATGCCGAGCCGGTTCATTGCGGCGATGACTTGTTTGCCTAGAGGCGAAACGCCGTTCCACTTCCAGCCGTCGCGCTCCCCCGTGTGGGAATCCGAGAGCTGGTTGTGGCCATTGTGTGTCAGCGACAAATAACGCGCGCCATGATCATAAAACTCTTTCACACGGCTCAAGTCCTCGCCGATCGGATAGCCATTTTCCACGCCGATGAGCGCGACTTTTTTGCCCCTCGCATGGATCTCGCGCACGTCAGCGGAGCTGGATGCTGACTCGATCCTGTCGGGCGCTATATCACGGGTAAAGCTTCGAACCGCATCGAACTTCTCGCGGGCAGCCTTGTAGACACGCTCGTAGCCTGCGGGTTTGAATGCATCGGGATTGTGCGCTTCTCTCGTCTGGCCGACAAAAACCACGAAGAACAAGGCGTCTAAGCCGCCGTCGAACATTTTCGGCAAGTCGAACTGCGTATCCAGGCGATGCGTATAGTTTCGCTCGCCGATTAAATTAGCCGGTTCGAAATCGACGTGAGTGTCCAGCGTAATGATCTTGTCGTGGATTGCGCGTGCTTGTTTAAGCAGCCCATCTTCGTCGGTAGATATTTGCGCTGCGACAGGGTCAGCGGCGGACATAACGATCACAAAGAGAGTTGCGCATGACGTGACATACGCAGCCAATCGGTAGTGGCATGCCACAAGGTAACATTCTCCGTGCGGCTGATCTACATGGAGGGAAAAAACTTATACGGTCAGAGAAACGGTGTCAATGAGAATAGGGCGGCGTTCGGGAGTCGTTCGGCTATCGCGGTTCGGGGACATGTCTCGGAGTTTTTCAAAGGAATAGAGTTTACGCGCGGTGCTAGCAGCGCTGTCCGGTTGCCAATGACATCTACTGCGCCGGCTCGGCTCTAAGCGCGATGAGATTCCAGGTCGTGCTCCCGACAGAGTCGGTAATCACGATTTCTTCGGGAGCGAGCATACTTAATGTTTTTAGGTCGCGGTCCTTTATAAGCATATAACTACGGCCGGATTGCCTGAGCACGTTGGCAACTTCGCCGGGCGAAGATAACACCGGGATGACTTTGCGTTCGGTGTAAAAATTAAAATCATGCATGTTATCGTCATAGACATACAGGGGCGCCGTCGCCGGTACGACCTTTTTGACTTGCCGTGAAAACGGCCGGCGTGACTTGAATCGGTCCACGTACGGCAAGATCCAGATCGAAACGCACACCATGGTCAAGGTCATTAGCAACGTTACTGCCGTGACAACCTTCAAGGGCCGGTGTTTTCGAATGAAAACCACCGTAAGGATTCCACCCACCGCCAAGACCACGGCGGCGGGCAGGCTGATCCAGAAAGTCTGCCGGCGCACTACCCATGCGATTATAGGCACCGCCAAACCGATAATGGCCACTGCGCTGAAAAATAACTGGCTCAACCATCGGTAAAGCGCGCTCTCGGGCAATTGTTTCTGCGCTAAATCGTCAATGTAGTTGCCGACCAACAAAGCTACCGCGGGCAAGAGCGGCAGAAGGTATAAGTCGCGCTTGGTATCGGAAAGGCTGAAGAACAGGAAGACCGCCAGAAACCAGAGGAAAAAAAACAGTGGGATCGGCCGCTGCCTCAATTGTCGATAAGGAAAATAAGCGAAGACAGCAGGGATTGCGAAGACGGTCCACGGCAGGAAGTCAACCGGCAAAGTCGTGAAGTAGTAATAGAAAGGCTGCCAGTGTCCGACTCCGCCGGTGTAGCGCTGGATATGATGAACGTAGATGAAGTCTGCAAGCCATTTTCCATCCGTGGCGCTGTTGACCAGATAAAACCATGGCGCGACGACCAGGAGCAATATCGGAATCCCCAGCGGCAGCTTGGCATCGGCGATCACGCGCCAATCACGCCGGACAACCGCGAACGCAGCCAGCAAAAGCGCCGGCAGCACGATCCCGATCAGTCCCTTGGCGAGAACCGCAAGTCCCATACACACATAGGCTAGGAGGATCTCGTGCTTTCCACCCTTGCGCAATAAAGAACTGGCGCCGAAGTATATCGCCAGGAGAAAGAAGAGTCCGAAGACCATGTCGATGTGCGCCCAGCGCGCTTCCCAGATTACGCGCATGGAAGTCGCCAATGCGGCGGCGGCGATTAGTCCCACTCGCGCGCCGTAGAAGTCGCGGCCCAACAGATAAGTCGTCCATACGAAGCCAATGCCGGCCAGGGCGGCTGGCAAACGCAACGTCCATTCGTTCACCGCCCCGGCGATGTGAGACGCAATCAAGACCAGCCAGAAGTAGAGGATCGGCTTGTCGGTATAAAGATCGCCATTGACCGTCGGCACAATCCAGTCGCCTTGATCAAACATGATCCGGACGATTTCGGCATAACGGGGCTCCACCGGCGCCCACAGATCCCGTTCGCCCAATCCGGTGAAAAACAGTAATAGCGCTAAAGCGAAAAGGTAGAATAGGTAGTTCTTACTGCGTGTTTCCAAGCTACGGAACCCCAAGTGTTGCTGATGCGACGAAATTATTAGTCTTCTTTTGTCCAAGTTATTGGATTTAGTTATAAGTGATTGCTGGCTTTCAGTCTGAGGAGAAACAGGTAGATGGTTATTACGGCGAGAGATAACTTCAAGGCGACCGACGCCGTGGGTGCCGTGGCGGCCCAGCCATAAAGAAAATAACTCCGCAATACCGGTATTAAGATGAGCCCCATAGTCAACCCGACAACCGTGCCCAGGTCTTTTCTGAGACTACGCCTCCAGTCAAACCGCATTCCTGAAAACGCCTGCGGGAGCCGATTTAAGCGAGGGATAAAGCGATTGACTTTCGCGCAATAGTCATCGTAGCCGCTGCCAAACGTATTGCGCAGATACGCTTCCTCCGCCGCAATCAAAGCCCGATAGACGAAGAGAAAAAGTGGAATTAAAACTATGTATCCCAGCGGCGACCCCAGGTACATGGTCATACCCACGGCGATCAGCGCGTTGCCGATATACATGGGGTTGCGCACCAGTCCGAAGACGCCTCCTTGAACGAGTCGGCGGGCATACACCCGTCCGTTCTTGCCGCCACGATGAATATACTCAAACCCAATGGTTAAGAACCGAACAGCCT
>WHTF01000188.1 GCA_009379725.1 Deltaproteobacteria bacterium | reverse complement strand
TCCTGATCCGACCGAAGACGAACTCAAGCACTTCATGCATGGCAATATTTGCCGCAGAACGCAAGCGTCGCAATACTGGCGAGCGCGGTGGGTGCCAGCACGCGCCACGTGGCGCTGCCATAGCGAGGGTAGAGCAGGCCGTAAATGGCAATGTAAGAGACGGCGATCACCCATCCCATATATTCCCGATAGGCGCCGAGCACCGAGGAAATTTCACCTACCTTGTCCACCCACTGCACGCCATCGAGACCCGTTGCGGCATTCTGCAGGACCGGCAAGCCGGCTTGGTTCAAGCCTCGCACCGCAACAATACTGGCATAGCCGCCGGCCACGCCGCCCAGCCAAAGATGGCGCCACGGCTCGCTGCTCGGGTTTTTTAGAAATTCGTCAGCCGTCAACGGCAATGACGATGCAAGCAGGCGATGGCGAACGGCCGCGATCCATTTACCATCTTCGCCTATTCGTGCGGCCAGGAGAGCCAGCGGCCCGCTATCATCAAGAAGTTTCTGCTCGATCAATTGGTGTCGTGCAGCCTGTGTGCGGGAAGAAGGTACCCAGTTTGATATCGCTTGATAGCCGCTGATGAGGCGCTTTTCGATCAGCGGATCGAGGCGATGCTTGAGTATTTCCTCGCGCTGCAGCACCGCGTCGGCCGTGACGCCTTGAACGATGTAGAATTGCGCAGGAGTAGGGGCATCCAGCAAACGGCTGAGTTTGATTTGATCGTCGATCAGATACCTGGGAGGATTTTGCAATAGACGAATGTCATCTTCGACGCGGAGCCGTGATAAGCCAACCACAGCGAAAGCGATGAACGCCACGGCTACGGCCAGCATCGCCCGGTTGTATCGGAGCAAGGGCCAGCGCGTCATTATGGCAGCATACCGCTGAACCCATTGGGTATTCTTTAACGTGCCGCCGGATAGCAGAGTGGGAAACCAAAAGATCACTGTGAGCCATGCGAAGATCAACCCAAACGCGGAAAATACCGCCATCTGGCGCAGGCCAGGAAATGGCGTCAGAGCAAGCCCCATATATCCAACCACCGTAGTCACCAGCGCCAACGCCAACGCCGGCGTTAAGCGCCGCAGTAATTGCCAGGAATCGAGTTGTTGCGTATCTGCGGCGAATCGATTGCATAAGAAATAAGTCCCATAATCCTGGGCGCCGCCGATGAGGCTGGCGCCGAATACCAACGTGAGCAAATGAATACGATCGAAAATTAACCAGCAAACGGATAAAGCGCCGAGGCAACCGATGCCCACCGACAGCATCACCAAAGCAATTGGCTTGAAGGAGCGAAATGTAATCCAGGTCAAAACGATAATGCCAAGCATGGAACCCAGACCGATGATAGAGACCTCCAGGCTGGCTTGCTCGCCGGCAGCCGCGGCATACAAAATGACACCCGCCGACACCACTTGAACTTGCGCAGCCGCCCTGCGCGCGCTTTGCTTCGCCTGGTCGAGCAACGGAACGACGGCCTGCTGTGCCGCCATTGAAAACGCTGGAACGCGTAACTTAAGCGGCATCACGACGTATTGCATTTGGCCGTCGCCGATATAGAGACGGCCGTCGCGCGGCCGCACCGGCGTCTCTTGAGCGCGTGCCTGGACCCATTCGCCGAATAAGCCGAACGGATCATCCTGCCAAGCGCCCAATTTCGGGCCGCCAAACGGACTGTAAAGCCTGCTCAATGCGGTATCGACCCAAAACTGCTTCGGCTGTTGATGCAGCGCCGATTCCTGCCGGGGCGTAAGTAACGTCGACCGCTGTTGCTGGAACAGCGCCAGCCAATTGTGCTGGCTTTGAGATGAAATACGTTCGTCCAATTGCAATAACTCGGTGTGAGGCGCCAGCACCGCCTGGTAGGCGTCGGCGGCACGGCCGGCCTGCTTCCAATCATCGGCGCCGACCAACACAATCAGCCGCTGCTGTGCTGAATCGATCATATGAGTGAAAGCTCGCCGCAGAACCGGATCGCGTTCTCGAACCGGCAGCAGCGCAAGAATATCGCTGTCGGGTACGAGCCGCTTGCTCAACCAGAGATGAGAGTTATGGGCCAACAGCACGCACACGACCAATGCCCAGAACAACGCCGGCACGTTGCGCTGGCTCAAAACAGCGCCGCCTCATCGACGCTCATCGCGCCGTCGCCGGTCTCCACGGCGGAAAAAACGATACGGGTGCGGTCGCCGCTGGTTTCGCTCATGACGATGCTTTTGACATACACGCCGCCTTCGAGCGCGATGGTGCCGACAGCCTTGGCCAGGGCCGGCTCGCGCGCCTTGAGCGTGACACTCCAGGCGTTGTTTTGAATCGACCCGTCGATGTCAAAGAGTTTCTCCAGCTGGCCCAAATCTCCCGCCAGCAAGGCAAACAGAACACTATTGATCAGCCGCACCGTCGGCTCCTGTTTCGCGTCGAGGCGCAGCGCCACCCGGTCCCCGTGCCGTTGAACGATTTCATCGCGGGTCAGGCGTAAGGTACTTGGAAACGGCTGCAAGCTGCGCCACAACACCCCCTTGTCCGCAACCACGCAGAAGCGGCCGCTCGAAGTCAGCGGTTTTTTCAATCCCATCAGCTGTTTACTCTGGTCGAAGCGCCCGCACAGCACCTTCGGTTGAGCAAGCATGGACTGAATTTTCGCCACCGGAGCGGCGCCTAACAGAAGCAATGAGACAAGAGCAAAGCAACAAGCCTGGAGCCAGCGTCTCATGATGGGGCAACTCCCAATTTTTCAAATAGTACCGGCGGCGAGACAAAGCACATTTCGCGAGTGGCGATCTCGATAGCCACTTGTGTCGTGCTCGCGCGGGTGATGCGGCGTTCGGAGGCGGCATCGGTGATGAGGTAGTCGATCTTGAGGCGGCTTTCCCACTCGACGATCTCGGCACGCAGCTTGAGCTGCTGCCCGAACGTCGCCGAAGCGATATAACGTAGGCGCATGTCGATCACCGGCCAAATGTAGCCCGATGCCTTCATCTGCACGTAATTGTAGTCGATCGTGTCGAGCAAGACGCCACGGACGATTTCCAGATACTTGACATAGCGTCCGTGCCAGACGATTTCCATTGGATCGAGATCAAAGAACTGCACGTGCGTCTCGGTTTCAGCAGACCAGCGGCCGGGCGATTTATTCATAGAGCTTCCATGTCCGGCCGCGGATGCGGCCCAGCAGTAACCGCAGGTCCGGCTCCAGCCTGCGGTCTTCCTCGATCACCGCGACGTCGGTTCCTAGCTCGTCCAGCATGTGTTCCAGCGCCGCTTGCGGAATCAACGAAGGATTCAGCCTGCGGCGCAACCAGACTCCCTGACGCACGGTAATCAGCAACGCCGCGACGACTTGCTCGGTCAGCTCCAGCACGCGCAGGCAGTCGCGCGCCGCAATGGTTCCCATGCTCACCTTGTCCTGGTTATGACATTCGGTGGAACGCGAAAACACCGAGGCGGGCATGGTCAACTTGAGCGCTTCCGCGGTCCAGGCCGAAGCACTGATCTGCAGCGCCTTGAGTCCATGATTGATTGCTATTCGCGGTCCTCGCATGCCGGATAGATTGGCCGGCAATCCATTGTTGTAGCGGCTGTCGACCAGCAATGCCATTTGCCGGTCGAGTAGATCGGCCAAGTTGGCGACGGCATTTTTCATGCTATCCATGGCAAACGCGATGTGGCCGCCATAGAAGTGCCCGCCATGCAGGATGCGTTCACCGGCCGCATCGATGATCGGGTTGTCGTTGGCGCTGTTCAGTTCGTTTTCAATGGACTCGCGCAACCAGGGCAGGGCATCGGCCAGCACCCCAATCACGTGCGGTGCGCAACGGATCGAATAGCGATCCTGTAGACGCTTGCCGTTGCGCGGCGACTCAGCGCACGACAAGTCCTGGCGCAGCCAGCCGGCAACGCGCTGCTGTCCTGGATGGGGTTTCACTAGAAAAAGCGTGGCATCGAAATGATCAGCGTTGCCGTCAAGCGCAAACGAGGCCAACGCAGTGATACGAGTGACAAGCCGGGTCAAATAATCGGCTCGCGAATAGGCCAGACACGCCAAAGCAGTCATTACCGCGGTGCCGTTCATGATGGCCAGCGCTTCTTTCGGCCGCAACCGTAGCGGCGCGATGCCGGCCTCAGCCAGTGCCGGCGCCGCGGGCACTATGGCGCCGTCGCGCCAGACTTCGCCCTCGCCGCACAATACGGCGGCGAGATAAGAGAGCGGCGTGAGATCGCCGCTGGCGCCCACTGAACCTTCGGATGGAATTCTCGGCAACAAACCGTGCCCGAGTAGCCGCACCATTTGTTCCAACAATTCCACACTGACGCCAGAGAAGCCTTTGCACAAAGAGGTCAGGCGCGTGGCGATCACGGCGCGGGTCTGCGCCGGGGTGAAAGACTCGCCCAGGCCGCAGCCGTGATAGGTATAGAGATGTTGCGGTAACTCGGCAACCAAATCAGGCTGGACGCTCACCGTGCACGAATCGCCGTAACCGGTTGTGACGCCGTAGATCGTGCCGTCTTCGCGCAGCAGGCGGTCGAGAAAATCGGCGCCGCGGGCGATGGCGGAGCGGAATTCAGGCGCCTCAGACAACATCACGCAAGCCGATCCATCGGCGATATCGACAATGTCTTCGATGTTGATCCGGCCCATGTCGAATCGAATCCTACGGTGTGCGCTGCGGAGATCAGCGGGATGCATCAGAAACGTCCATGGTGGATAAGTGCCAAAAATCGTAAAAGTTGAACCATTGCAGCGGCGCCCGCAGGCAGAAATGTTCGAGTCGGACGGCATACTGTGCAACCAGCTTGGCGAGCGCTTGATCGCGGCCCTTGCGCGGCAAACGAATCGCCTCATGAAACAGCTCTACGTGAATTTCCGATGTGGGCCCACTGCGTATGGAAAACATTAGATAAATCGGACAGTGAAACAAACTGGCCATAACGTAAGGGCCAACCGGGAACGGTGCCGTCGCACCAAGGAAACTTGCCAGCGCAACACGAGGGTTCGGCGATACCGGAATGCGGTCCCCGGCGATGGCCACGAATTCGCCCTGAGCGATTTTCTCGGCTAGCAGCATGGCGGTAGCAGGCGACAATTCGGTGACTTGCATCAGATTGAGCTGACTATCCGGATCGAGTTGCGCCAACAATCGATTAAATCTCTCAGCATGCTTGGTATGGATCAGCACCGTCAATTTGAATCCCGGCAATTGCTTGGACAGCAGGCGACACAATTCCAGATTGCCTAGATGGCAACAAATCAGCAGACCGCCGCGCTCCACCGCGATTTGTGCCAAGATCAATTCTTGACCCACAAATGTGATCCGATCGGTTTTAAACAAACCGCTCCACAATAGCATTGTGTCGAGAATGCTCTCGGCGAATGAAGCAAAATGCCGCAGCACAGCGACCCTGCCGGGTTTCATAAAAGAAGCACCGCCGACTCTCCTCATTCGTCGTAGGTAGTCCCTCGATGCTGAGCGCGCCGCAGGCTGGGTGATCATGTACCACAGCACCACCGGGTAAAGAGCCAGCCGGCACGGCCAGCGCCCCAGGATGCGAGATAGCCAAAACAGCAGGCGCATCCCGGCGACGAAGCTAACCTCATTCATTTGCGCCCAATGCCGCTCGCGGGTGGCGGCCATTGCTTGAGTCATTGAGTACGCCATCGGCGTGCAATCAACGCCGGCAACCGACGCAACATACCGAAGAACAAGACCGTATGCATGCGCGAAAGCAGCACGTTATCCGACCAGCCGCGAAAATGCGAAGTTCCATCATTGGGATAATTAACGGGCGTAGAGAGATTGATAATTTCCAGTCCATCCCAATAGAGCCGGACCAGTACCTCGGTATCGAAATTCATTCGCTCGCCAAGTTTTAGCCTCTGATCGAGGGCGATCACCGGTAGCAGCGGATAGACCCGGAAGCCGCACATGGAATCTTTAATTTGCCGCGACAAGGTGTTGATCGACACCCAAAGATGGGTCAGATAGCGGCCGTAAAGGCGCAGCAGCGGTACCGTATCATCGTATTCTGGGCAGCCGACGATCAGCGCCTGCGGATGCGCCGCGGCTTGCTCCAGAAAGCGAGCAATATCGGCAACCCGATGCTGGCCGTCCGCATCGATCTGAACCGCGTGACTATAACCCGCTTGCGCGGCGTATCGGAGGCCCGTGAGTACCGCACCACCCTTGCCACGGTTGACGGCGTGGCGAAGCAGAGTGATTGAGGCAGGAATCGTGGACGCCAGTGAATCTAGCGCACTTGCGCATTCTCTCGAGCTACCGTCATCGACAAGGACGCACGGCAAATTTTGTGCAAGAACCCCATGCACTACCGCGGCCACCGCTCGTGCGTGGTTATAGACGGGAACCACGACACAGGGGCTAAACATTCGCCGCTCCAAATAGAATTCGTCCGCTGGCGTGAGC
>WHTF01000187.1 GCA_009379725.1 Deltaproteobacteria bacterium | reverse complement strand
CCATACACGCTACTTAACTGTTCACTCCTCCAGGCTCGTCCGACGTTGTCAGCAGGCGGTGTCGTCTATGTGTAACACTGATAAAGTCCGTCGAACTTGCCAAGCTTAATGCGCACCATGTACTGCGCGCTTTCGCGGACCAAGCGCTCGTCGCGCGGTGTTTTGATATATCGAGCGATGATTTCTGCCGATTGTGCGGTGTGCTCCTTGTCTGCGACCATGTGCACCGTAAAGAAGGTCAGTGCACGGTCATCCATGCCGTAATGCTTGCGCATACTGTTGAGAAATTCTTCGGAATATCGGCACACCATGCTTTCGCTGGTCAGAGCCGACGCCCGGTTCTGTGGTGGAATTCCCATGAGGGTATTGTAAATAGTTCTTGCGGAATGGATCTGACATTCGAAGATTTGCGTCGCATCGGAGAAATCTTCTTCTTTGAGCCCCAACGCGAGGCCGAAGCGTTTCGCCAGATCCGGATGCGATTGTTCTTCGTTGAACTGAGATGTGAAATAGCCGAACAGGTCGGGATCGTGAACATTCTTGACCATCCCCAACGCGAATGCTTTCAAGATTGCCTTATTGTGCAGATAGTGTGGTATCGACCAGCCCTGCAGGCGCCTGACCGAGAGTTTGCCTGCCCGCAACTCCGAAAAATACCGGGTGTCCATCAGACGCTCGACGCCCGGTTCGACGATTTCTTTAATTACGGATTGAACTATGGCTTTGCCGTCCATACTAACTCCTTCTGTAAACTCGCACCGAGTATCTGTTTGATGTTTCCTCGAAGCGGCGATCATGTCGTTTTGATCGCTGTAATCGTACTGAATCCGCCCATGGGGAAGCCTATAACAGTGTCCACATTGCCTTAAGCAGCCCTGGTACTTTGATCACGCCGCAGCATTATCGGTTCGTCTTTCAGCCACTGCGTCATCAGGCATGTCCGACTGGAGGAGGTCGGACTCTCGATTAGTCCGCGACCTTGATGACAATCTTGCCGCGCCGGTGCGGCGCGCCTTCTAGCATCTGATGTCCTTGACGGGCCTCATCGAGCCACAGCACTTCGCCGACTTCGGTCTTTAGCTCCCCCGCATCGATCAGCTCCGCGACCTTTGTCAATCGCTCCGTCGTTACCTGGACGAGGAAAAACAGTGCCCGAACGCCGTACTGCTCGGCTTTTTCCTGGGACGGTGGGGCCGCCGACGATACGAGAATACCGCCGCGTTTAAGAACTCCGTAAGAGCGCTCGAGTGTGTCGCCGCCAACCGTGTCCAGCACGGCATCGATCTCCTTTACCTGCTCTTCGAATCGCCTCGCCCGAAAATCGATGATCCCATAGGCACCGAGGCTGCGCACGTATGAGGTATCCTTAGCCGATGCGGTGGTGATCACCATGGCCCTTGCCCGCTTCGCCAATTGCACTAAATACCCACCGACATTACCCGCGCCCCCATGGATCAGCACGGACTGTGCCGGCAAGAGCCGCGCCAATTCGAACACCATCTGCCACGCGGTTACGGCGACGACCGGCACGGACGCCGCGTGCGTGTGATTGAGAGTTTTCGGCTTGCGAGCGATCATCGTTGCTTTGGCGGCGGCGTATTCGGCGCAGGCGCCAGTGAACCGCTCGTTGGTGACGCCGAAAACTTCGTCGCCGGTTTTAAATCCTTCTACGCCGCGGCCGACCGAATCAACCACACCCGATAAGTCCGATCCTAAAGTTAATGGAAGCGGTTGCGGCAGCGCACTCTTGCCGCTGCGGATCAAGGCGTCCCAGGGTCCGACACCGGCGGCTTTAACCTGCACGACGACTTCGCCATCGGCCGGCTCGGGCTTCGACACGTCTTCAAGAGAGATCACTTCAGGCGGACCAAAGCTATGTACGCGAATGGCTTGCATTGCGGTTCACATTCTGTCGGTTCTCACAGGTGGCGCGTCTCAGTGGGCGGCAACGGCCAATTGTTATTGCACCCGTCGTTGCAAAGACTTCCGGCGCCTTTTCCTGCTTAAGTCGCTACTCATAAATTTCTCCTGGAGTAACGTTTTAGTCAAGCCGCTTTGCGGAATGTCAGGTTGATGCGATGGTCGCCCACTAACGGATGATGGTCTTCCTTGATCGGCAATATGCCGTGGTAGCGCAGTCTGGCGGCTCCGCCCCAGACAACGACGTCGCCGTGCGTCAATTTAACGCGAATTGCTCTATCGGCTCTGTTCAAGCCGCCAAACAAAAAGACCGCCGGGATTCCGAGCGAAACCGAGACGATAGGCTGGTCAAAGTCTTGCTCGTTCTTATCCTGATGCAGCGACACTCGTGCGCCTGTTACATAGCGATTGATCAGGCAGGCATCGGGCACGTATTCACCGAAGCCGGCCCGCGCCGCCGCGCGCGTCGCAAGTGCTAAAAACACTTCCGGCATCCGCGGCCACGGCAGGCCGCTCACCGGATCGATGGGGTCGTAGCGGTAACCGGTTCGATCCGTCACCCAGCCGAGCGAACCGCAGTTGGTCACCGCAACCGACATGTGAAAACCGCCCGGAGTGACCATATGGCGAAATGGCGCCCCGGCAACTACATCCCGCAAGGCGGACAAGAGCGCGGTTTCTTCCGGCACGGCATGTCGATGTAGCACCGTTGCGCCCGGACCCAGCTGCTCTTGCCGCGCTTCGATACCGCCCATGCTGTCGAACAGGTTCATGGTCATTCGATTAACCTCACTGCGCGTCGTGGAAAATGATGCCCAAGGTGTATCGCTGCCCTGAATGAATAGTGCTGACGCCGTGACGAAGGTTGGCGCGATAGTTGCCGCGCGCGCCGCGAACGGGTCGATGATGAACAGAAAAGATGACTGCATCGCCCTGGTTCGGAGAGAGCACTTCAACGCGAGATTGCCGGCGCGGCCGCTGTTCGGCGAGGACAAATTCGCCGCCGCGAAAATCTTTGCCGCACTGACTCAAAAACAAGGTGACTTGAAAAGGAAACACGACGGCACCGTATAGATCTTGATGCAGGCAGTTGAAATCGCCGGCGCCGTATTTCAGCAGCAAAGGAGTCGGGCGTTTTTGGCCAACACGATGACAGCGCTCGATGAAGTCCGAAAGATTTTCGGGATACCGAGTCGATTGCATGCTGAGCCGTTCGGCCCATTGATTCGCCAGCGGCGCGAGCTGAGGATAGATCGAAGACCTGAGGTGTTGCACGATGCCGGGCAGGGGATAAGTAAAATATTTATACTCGCCCTGGCCGAAAGAATGGCGGGACATTTCGACCCGCGAGCGAAAGCGCTGGTCGTCACCATAGTAGCCGGCGATCTCTTCACAGGCTTCCTTCGCGAGCATACCCGGCATCAGCGCATATCCGCGTTCGTCGAGACAAGCGCATGCCCGTTTCCAATCGATTGCTTGTTCTCGAATTGGCGCTGGGGCACTCATGCGTGATTTTCTCCTAAAGGCTCGCGGAAAAAAGAATGGCATGCTTCGAGAGCCAAGAGCTTTGCCTTTACTTCAAGCCCGCCGGCAAAGCCGGTCAGCGCTCCATTGGCGCCGACGACGCGATGACACGGCACGACGATCGACAACGGATTCTTGCCATTGGCGGCACCGACTGCGCGGACGGCCTTGGCTGAGCCGACGCTCTTGGCCAAATCCAGATAACTCCTGGTTTGACCGAACGGTATTTCTCGCAAGGCCCGCCAGACCTTTTTCTGGAATTCGCTCCCAGCCGGCTCAAGCGGAAGATCGAACTCGTTTCTGGTGCCGGCGAAATATTCTCTTAGTTGGCGCTCGGTCTCGATCAGGATCGGCTGTTGCGGATCGAGTTTCAGCGTCGCGAGTTTGACTCGGTTTGGCCGTTCCTGCTCCCAGAGTACGGCGAGGAGAGCGTTCGCGCTCGCGACCAGTTTGAGTTTGCCGACCGGCGATTTCATTTCCTTATAGGATAGTGTCATCTTCGTTTCTCCGTTTTATTTTGGAGAGCGTTTGGACAAATTCTTTCCATAGCCCGGGAATCGAATGCGATTGATAGAAGCCAACGACGGTCTGCCAATCGTACGGCAGTTTAAACGGCAGAATCATCTCGATGCCGTGCATCAGACAGTTCGCTAGTCCGGCCGGCAAATTTTGCACGAGCGCAAGCCCGCCTGCCGGGCCGCTTTCTGGCCGGCGAAAAAAAGCATCCGTCGACGATCCGCCCGCGCCGCGGCGCGGCAGTTGGTTCGACAATAAATCCGGGTTCCCCTGTGCCCCCACACGACGCTGTCGGGAAGTCTCACATCGCCATCACCGAGCGCAAAGCCTTCGCTGCGGAGCAATTGCAATTTGCGCGCTGCGCCGCCCCCATATCCGCCGAGCCCGCCGTCCGACAAAATCACCCGATGGCATGGAACGTAAATCGGCACGGGATTGTTGTGCATCGCGTTGCCCACCGCCCTCGCGCCCTTTGGGGCGCCCGCCGCGGCGCCCAGAGCTTGATAGCTGACCACGGCGCCGCGCGGAATCTCCTGAAGCTTGCGTAAAACTTTCTCCTGGAACGGACTGGCCGCAAGACTCAAGTCGATGTTCTGGCGCAGTGCTTTTTCCTCGCCGGCTAGATAGCGGTGAATCTCCACGCCGACTTCCTTGATGGTCCGAGGGTCCTCGACCAGGTCCAATTGCGACCGAACTTTCTCAAGCGTCGCCGCCAGGTCGCGGTCATCGACTAAATAATGATTGAGCACAATGCCGCGATTACTCATCGCCACGAGCAGATTGCCCAACGGCGATTTTACCACGCCTACGGCCGCTTGGGGCCTTCGGATGCGCTGCAGCGCGTTATCGACTTTACCACGAGAGCGAAGCAGCAATTCCTCGATGACTTCGTCCGTGAAATCACTGCCGATTGAACGCATGAGAGTTGCCATTTTCATAGCTTCACCACCTTGCCTTAAGTTTTCTCGTGGCCTGCGAGACATTTGCCCGCGCGCTTTCTTCCGAACAGCCCAGCGCGCTGGCGATTGCCGCATAATCCAATCCGGCGAAATAGCGCAACTGCAGGGCGTGTTGCTGTTTTGTTGGGAGATCGGAAATGAGCTCGCGCATATGGACCGCGGCGTAACCTTCGTTCTCGTGATCGAGTCGGTGATCCCTTCCAATCGTGTCCGCTGCCGGTAATTTCTTCGTATCGGACACGACGACTCGCCCGCGACGGGCGGAATCACGCGCGCGGTTGCGGCATAGATTGGTAGCGATCGCATACAACCACGGACGAACGCCGCTCTCGGAGTCAAGTCGAGGATAGGCGCGATATGCGCGCAACCAGGTCTCTTGGAACAGGTCTGCCGCATCTTCGTGGTCACTCGACATGCGCAGCAGATAGCGCATGATCTCCCGCTCGTGGCGCTGCATGATCTCTTCAAAGGGAAGCGGTACGTGTAGTTTATGTTGCGCCATACGACTATTAAAACCCCCCAGACACTGTAATGTGAAAAGTTCTCGCATTTCTTTGCGGATAGCCAGTAGTTCTCCCATTACCTGTGGGCTCCTGTCCAAATTAGCGGTCACAAGACCACGAACACCTATAATTCGCGCAAAGGCGCAAAGGGCGCCAAGGTAAGAGAGGAGAAACTTTTCTTAGCGTGCTTGGCGCTCTTGGCGTGATAAATCCAAAACTCTTGGCCCGGAAAGACGCGGGAAGCCACATTGAGTCCGGCTTCACGCATGAGTTTCTGAAAAACATGCACTGAAGCTATCACCCCATCCGCTGAATCACCCAAAATGTACTCATCCGCCAAGCTTCGGCGCTGCCGGACGCGCCAGGAGACGATCTACATAGGCCTCGAGCTTGGGCCGATCCGGCTGGCCGCCGAGCATCCGTCTCCAGATAAACATAGAACCGATCATCACGTCGGCGGCGGTGAACCAGTCGCCGAACAGATAGGGACCCTCGCCCAGCTCGCCTTCGATCACCGTCTTGACAGTCTCGAAGTCCGTCCAGCCGCGTTGCGGCGTTGCTGGCTGGCTGCCCAGCAGCGCGTCACCCATAGCCGGTTCGAGTTGGGAGGTGGAGTAGACCATCAATGAGAGATAGCGGCCGCGTTCCGGCGCGCTGATCTTGGGGGCGAGGTTAGCTTGCGGAAACCTATCGCCGAGATAGAGACAGATCGCCGCCCCTTCGAAAATTTTGGACTCGCCATCAACAAGGGCGGGGAGCTTACCGGCCGGATTGATCTTAAGAAACTCCGGAGTCTTGTGCTCGCGCTTTTCAAAATCGATGGGGACGATCTCATATTGCGCGCCGCACTCATCAAGCATCCACTTGGCGATCACCGCGCGGCTCTTAGGATTGTAATAAAGTCTTATCGTATCACCTCCTTGAATTAGCAAGAGGGTTATAATCATTTCGCTCAAGTTAGCAATGAATGATCTCGGCCATCGCTTCGCTCCTGAATAATAATTTCGGTTGCCGAATGTGATTTGTCCGCTTTAT
>WHTF01000186.1 GCA_009379725.1 Deltaproteobacteria bacterium | reverse complement strand
CGTGAGATTGCGGTCAGGACCGGCGAAAGTGTCGTCGTTCAATAGCCCAACTTTTCCTCTATAGAACCTTCCGATCCACATCCTGTGAGCCTCTGAGCGAGACCTTCGCCGTGTCGGCTCCCTTCAATTCCCGGCGCTTCGAGCGCGCTACCCACTCGATTGCGACGAGAAGAACGGCAAGTAATAAGCCGATGGCATTGCTAGCCCAGGTGAGGTTGGCGTATGTTCCTGTCTGCACCACTGGAATGAGCAGCCCCCCGGCAGCGGCAATGAACAGGAGCCTTTTGACCGGGCCAATCGGACGGAACAGATAGCCCACCAGCCCGATGCCCAGGAGAGCCGCGCCGACGACAGCGGTAGTTATCGACAGGGTGACTGCATGCCACGCACCGATCAACAACAAGCTGGGCGAAAAGACGAACAGAAAAGGAACCACATAGGCGATGGCGCAAAGGCGCATCGCTTCCCAGCCGGTTTTCACCGGATCGGTCTTGCCGACCGATGCCGCGGCATAACTCGCCAGACACACCGGCGGCGTGACCATGCTGAGCATGCCGAAATAAAAGATGAACAGATGGGCGGCTATGGGGAGGATGCCCAACTTGGCAAGTCCCGGCGCGACCAGCACCGCCAGCAGCACATAGACCGCGGTGGTGGGCATGCCCATGCCGAGGATCATGCTGACGATGGCGGTCAGAATCAGGAGCAGGATCGCGCTGCTCTGCCCGACCTCCAGCAGGGTCAAGGTCAGCGAAAATCCCAGGCCGGTCAGTTGCAGCACGCCGATGACGACGCCTGCCAGTCCCGTAATGGCGGCGATTTCCAGCATACTCCGGCCCATATTGATGAGGATTGTGAAAATCCCGCGCAGGCCGATGTGGATACCCGGCGTGAGAAATCCAATGATGAGCCCGCACAAGGTGGCCAGAAGCCCGGCCTCTTCGGCGCGCCGGTTCATGAAGAACATCGAAACAATCAGGACCGCCAATGGCACGACAAAGCCGGCCGACCGGCACATCACTGAACCCAGGCGGGGCAATTCCGCGCGCGGCAAGCCGTGGATGCCGTGGCGCGCCGCCAGCAAATCGACCTGAATGAATAAGGTCACATAATAAAGGATCGCCGGCACCAGCGCCGCCAGCGCTACCTCTGCGTATGGAATGCTGAGATACTCGGCGATGAGAAAGGCTGCCGCGCCCATCACCGGCGGCATGATCTGTCCGCCGGTCGAGGCCACCGCCTCCACCGCGGCGGCTTGTGGAGGCGGATAGCCCGCTTTCTTCATCATCGGGATCGTAAACGCGCCGTCGACCACCACATTGGCCACCGCGCTACCGCTGATATTTCCGAAAAGACTGGAAGAAACGATAGCGATTTTCGCCTGACCGCCGCGATATCGCCCCATCAGGGCCAGCGCAAAATTGCTCAGGAACGCGGCGCCACCGATGGCGTTCAGCACCTCGCCGAACAGGATGAAGACCAAAACAATGCCCGACCCTACCTGCAGGGCCAGACCGAAGATTCCATTGGCATCCAGATACAGGTAAGTTGCCAATCGGCTCACCGTCCAGCCGCGGCCGTAAAAATCTCCCGGGAAAAGATAGGCGAAAAACGCATAGAACACGAAAACCGCAGCAATGATAACAAGCGGCCAACCCACCAACCGCCGGGTGGCCTCGGCCAAGAGAAAAATCGTAATGGAACCCAGAACCACGTTGATTGCAGTGATGTCTCCCAGAGTATCGACCAGCTTTGGATACTGGATGAAGATATAAAGGCCGGCGCAGAGCCCAGCGATCGCGAAGATGAGATCATGCCACGGAACTTGGTTCGGCATTGCCGCGCGTTTGTGCGGCACTAACAGAAAAGTGGCAAAAAGAGCGAGCGCCAGAAACAGCCCCATGTACTGCTCGTTGAAGGACAACCAGCCGATCCTCTGGGGCACATCGAGTAAAAAGAAGATGCCGGTGATGGGGATCATCATCAGTGCGGCGTTACCGGCCCATGCCAGGGGCCCACGCAATTCGCGCGAGCGGACGCTTTCTTCGATATCCACCATTTAATTAAGAACCTTTCGGAGGCGCGGAGCCAAAGCTATGTTTGGCTCCGCGTAAAAACCGCGGCCGTGCCCTAACTACAAATTTCTTTTAAGCGCGCATCATGCTTCGCGGTCCACACACCCACCTCTTTGTAGAATTTGACGGCTCCGGGGTGATAAGGCACGGTAAAGTTGGTGAGCGCCTGGTGTTTCTTCGACCACCTTTTGAAAAGCGGGTGCAGGGTCTCGAGTTCCGACAGATTGTCCCACCAGGTTTTTACCAGGGTATATACGGTCTTCTCACTGACTTTGTCGGAGCTGACAAGATGCAAAGGATAACCCACTACATGGATGTCACCCTTCACGCCCGTGCCCGGGCCGGGCTTGACGATCGAAGCGCCGTAAGGAGCCAGCACCTTGTTGGCCGCCTCGGTATCAGGAAGATTGAGGAAGCGAATCGGTTCCATGGCATTGACCTCTTCGACGACGCCGATGCCGAGCGCGGAAATGGTGCCATCCACTTTACCCTCCGGGACCCCACGGATGCCATCGTTCAGATTGGAGACGCGCACCTGAGTCACGTCGCTTGGCTTTAAACCGCCGATCTCCAGCATGGCATTCTGCCATGTTTGATTGATGGCATGTCCGCCGAAATCCCACGCCATGCGTTTGCCCTTCAGATCCGCTACTGCTTTGATGTCCGACTTGTCGCGCACCAGGAGTCCCACTGTGAAGGGGAACACGCCTCCCATAACCACGCGAACACTGGGATAAGCCCGCTTGTAGTTGCCGCTCCCGGTCGCCGCCATCTTCGCATCGAGAATATTGATGATGCCGAATTCCAACTCGCCGTTTTGCAACAGCGACATCCAAGCGTTGGGGCCATTGTAAGGCTGAACTTTGCCCGACACGGAAGTCGCCTTGCTGGCTACGGCGGCCAATCCCGAGCCCAGGGCATGCGCGCCGGTCCCGGCTGGGTTGGTGCCGATGGCGATCGTGCGCGGCAGATTATCGCTCTTGTTACTCACCGGACCGCAATCGAGTTTCGCCGCAGATGCGGCGCTTGCCAGTTGCGCCTGGGGTGCAAACAAGCAAACCATGACGATTATCGCCAGCCATTTTTTGAGTCTACGAATCATGCTTCTTCCTCCTTGTGTTCAATGGTATCTTCGCCCTTTTAATTCAGCGCGGTTATTCTAATCTCTTTCGTACGACAATCGTGCGTTGCGTTTATCGGGCCGCTGCCGGTGAGTCGAGCCGATAAAATCGTTGGGCATTATCGGCAAGGATCTTTTGTTTTGCCAAGTCCGAAATATCCTGGCGCGCTTCGATGCCGGGAATGTCCTCCAGATACTGCGCTCGCGCCCGTTCGTGGGGATAATCAGAGGCGAAAAAAATGTGATCTTCACCGAAGAGTTCGAGAACGTAGGGCAACGTGCGCTCCTCCGACTCCAAAGAAACGTACACCGAACCGCTTTTAATGTAGTCGCTGGGGAGTCTTTTCAGCCGCGGCGCCCATTTTTTGCCGCGTCTTTCGAAATCTTCGTCGAGCCGGTCCATCATAAATGGGATCCAGCCGGCGCCGGCCTCCAGGTACGCTACTCTGAGATCGGGATAAAGCTCGAACACGCCTTGAAACACCATATTGGTGAGCTGGATCATCAGCGGCAAGGGATGTTCAAGAGCATGAACCTCGACAAAGGTATCGAGGTAATCAAATCCCAGTCCGCGGCTGGGCGCGCCGTGAACGGCCAGCGGCATGTCGAGGCGGCAAGCTTCTTCATAGATTGGAAAGAAACTTTCATGACCGTACCCTTTGCGCAGGTTGGTTACCGACGGCAGGATCGCGCCGGGCATGCCCAATTCTTCTTTTGCGCGCCGCATTTCTTTGACGGCAGCAGGCACATCATGCACGGGAATAAGGGCGGCGCCGAGAATGCGCTGCGTTCGCTTTGTGTAACTCGCGTGCAGCCAGGAATTGTAGGCGCGCGCGATGTCCACCGCCCAGGCCGGGTCCTGGATCAAGCCGAAGGCCAACGCCGCGGTGGGATATACGACCGTGGTCTGGATGCCGCACTCGTCAAGGAAAGCGACCCATGTATCGCAGTCGGGATAATCGCGCAGTCCCGGCGAGCTCATGCCCGAGAGTCGCGCCCAACCGTCCAGAGAAGGAAAAGGTGAAAATGTATCAGCCCAACTCTCGTCTTTGCTGGTTCCGCGATAGTTGCCGCCCAGGAACTCGAGAATCTCTTTGCTGCGTTCGGTGATATGACCGTCGCCATCGATCACCGGAAAGCGATTCTTCCTCATATCGGACTTACCACCTTTCGCATCTACGCGTATTGCACTATTGGACACCGACCCCGTTGTCAAGATGTAATTCGGCGAAACACGCGCCGGATAGAAAGCACATGAGCACGAACCCACGTTCTTAGGCTATGCCGGAATTAACCAGTGGGACCGCAGGTTGGCTGCGGAGGTTTCGCAAGAAACATAAACAACGTCGCCAGCAGACTGACGGCGGCGAAAATGCCGAAGGCAATTGTGTAGCTCTTCGTAAGATCGTAACAAAACCCGGCGATGATGGGGCCCAGGAACGTGCCGGCAGTGGTGACGGAACGGCTCATGCCTTGAATGGTCGCAAAAGCCCGCGTGCCAAAATAGTCGGCGCGAATCGGCTCCTGCAATGATGCCAGCCCGCCGTAGGCGAGCGAATAGATGATCATGCAGGTCGTAAAAATAGCCGCATGGGCCGTATATCCCATAAAAAAAACTGAAAAACTCAGCGCCAGTAGAAGTCCCATCACGAGCTTTCTCTTATCGAGCAAATCTCCCAGCCAGCCCATGCCGAGGCGCGCCGGCGCGCCGATCAAGGCGGAGATGCCGAGCAGCACGCTGGCCGTTTCGGTGCTCCAGCCGCGGTCCACGAGCAAAATCACGAAATGCACCGAAACTCCTTCGGTCACCATGTGCCGCAACGCCATGGCGACAGAAAGCAACCAAAAGGATTTGTGCCGCAATGCCTCCTTGAGAGTGAACTGCGGCTCGGGAGAAGGGCGCGGAGAATCCTTTTGATTCACCGCCGGCACCTCCACTGTTTCGATCGCCGCTTCTTCTTTGGTGTAGATTTGCTTGATCACGCAGGCGAGGGGAAATCCCACAGCCAGCAGGATACAGCCCGATATCACCGCCGCGGTTCGCCATCCCCACACGCCGATCATCCATCCCACCAGCGGCACCATGGGGCCGGAAATCCCCGGGCCCATGCGAAAGATGCCAAAAGCCAAACTTCTTCTCTCGCGGAAGACCTTGGCGATCAAAACGCTGATGGGCATGTTGTAGCCCAAGCTTGAACCGAGAACGATGCCGAGAACGATCACCGTGTAAAGCATCGGCAGCGAATCCACGAAGGCCAACGCAAAGAAACCCAGAGCACAGAGGAAGAGTCCGATGAAAATCATTCTCTGTGGCCCGACCCGGTCCGTCAAGTAACCTTCGATGGGGCCCAGGATGCCGGATTCAATTCGCGCGAGGGAGAAAGCACCGGAAATCGCCGTTCGACTCCAACCGAACTCACGCTCGAAAGAGGGAAAGTAGGCGCTCATGCCGAAATAACTAAAGCCGGTGTTCACCGCATGAGTGATACAACCGACAATGACGAGCCACCACTTACGAGCCATCGAACGTGATCTCCGAAATTAATGGGTGCGACGAAGCGCTAGAGGTTTTTGTTAAAACGTTTGCACGATAACTGAAATTGGTCGGGTAAGAAAGTAAAGCGGAAGTTGCGAGCCTGATAAAACCATTGTAGTTTCGTTTCTGTGTCATTCGACCGCATATAAAATCAACAAACAGTCTGCCTCTGTCTCATCGGGCACTCGAGCTGATCACGCAACCGCGTCATCTGCAAATTTAAATACTGTTGTTCGCGCGTACGGCGGCAGTTTGATTCCGGTTATTCAGTGCAACTATCGTGCAACCTGAGATCTACTCGAACAAATCCGGATCTCATCGATGGTGCAATCGGTTCAATAACAGGAGAAGAAAGACGTGCCTCACAGCGTTCCTTTGATCACCACAATCGCCGCCGGCTTGGGACTGGCGTTGATTATGGGTTTTATCGCGGCACGTCTTAAATTGCCGGCACTGGTCGGTTATCTGATTGCCGGCATCATCATCGGCCCCGCCACGCCGGGCTTCGTCGCCGACATTGAGTTGTCGAGCCAACTCGCGGAAATCGGCGTGATGCTGTTGATGTTCGGAGTCGGGCTGCACTTCTCGCTGGACGACTTGTTGGCTGTGCGCCGGATTGCCTTGCCCGGCGCCATCGTCCAAATCGCAGTTGCCACGATGCTGGGAATGTCTGTCGCCGTCCTTTGGGGTTGGAGCCTTGCCGCCGGCATGGTATTCGGCCTTGCGCTCTC
>WHTF01000185.1 GCA_009379725.1 Deltaproteobacteria bacterium | reverse complement strand
ACGCCCAGGCTCGTGGCTGGGTCGCCGAAGCCGAGCGGCACCAGCGTCTCATCGCCCGGCTCGACGCCCTCATCGGCCAGGCGCAAGCCGGGTGAGCGACCAGCCGCCGCTGGCCAAAGTCGAACGCGCCTGCAGCGACCTCGCCGCCGCCCGGCAGCCGATCACCTTCACCGCGGTCGCCCAGCGCGCACAACTGGGCAGGACCACGCTCTACCGAAACCCCGACCTGCGCGCCGTCGTCGAGGAACACCGCACCCGAGCAGCGGACGCCCGCAGCCTGTCAGGCCTGGCCACCGAGATCGCACATCTACGCACCGCCATGCACGCCGTCGCCGAACGCGTCAAAGGCCACGAAGAACGACTACGCCACCTCGAGCGTCACCGTGCCAAACGCTCCTAACCGACCGCGGACGCAGCAAACTGCGCCCCGATTAGCCGGTCAAACACGGGACAATGCTACGGTCGAGTCGTTCTTCGCTACGCTGAAAAACGAACTGGTGCATCGAACCGTGTTTCCTACTCGCAATCATGCCCGTCGCGCTATTGTTAACTATATAGAGGGATGGTACAATCGTCAGCGTCTGCACTCGGGTCTTGGCTACCGGACCCCGCAAGAGGTCCACGACGAATATCTGAACGTGCAGGTCGCAGCATAGAAACCCCTGTTAGCTACTGTCCGGAAAACGCGGGGCCGACCACTCGACGCCTTCGGCGTCGGCCCCGACATCGCCGCCGAGCTGCTGGTCGCCGCCGGCGACAACAGCGCCCGGATCCGCTCCGAGTCCGCCTTCGCGAAGCTCTGCGGCGTCTGTCCCATCCCCGCGTCATCGGGCAAGACCACCCGCCACCGCCTCAACCGTGGCGGCAACCGGCAAGCCAACGCCGCCCTGTTCCGCGCCGTCATCGTCCGCATGCGCTGGCACCAACCCACCATCGACTACGTCGCCCGTCGCACCGCCGAGGGCAAGTCCAAACGCGAGATCATCCGCTGCCTCAAGCGCTACCTCGCCCGAGAGATCTACACCCTGCTCCCACCCCGCATCGACGCCGCCCACGAGCCTCGCTTGGCCGCATAGACGTCCTTGAGATCTATAGGAGCTTCAACCCCTACAGCGAAGCGAACTTCAAGACCCTCAAGTACTGCCCCGCCTTCCCCGGCCGGTTCGGGTCCATCCAGGACGCCCGAGCGTTCTGCGCGGCGTTCTTCGAGCACTACAACCATGTCCACCGGCATGCGGCCATCGGCCTGCACACCCCCGCCTCGGTCCACTACGGCACCGCCCCCGAGATCCGCCAGCAGCGCGCCAAGACCCTCGACACCGCCTACGACCTCAACCCCGCCCGCTTCCGCCATCGACGACCCGAGCCGCCCAAGCTGCCCACCGTCGCCTGGATCAACGAACCGTCCCGAGAAGCACTTATCAACAACGCATGAGAAGTTGTCTCATTCTGCTTGACAGGTTTCGTCCCGACATGCCCCGCCTCACACACCTGTGCCGCGCTACGTGCGTTGGTCGGTTGTGGCAAGGATGACTCGGTCGCCACGGACCTCCAAGGAATAGCTCGCTACTCGGCATCCATCGGGGTCGTGCAAGGAGCATCCCGTGGTCACGTCGAACTCCCAACGGTGCCAAGGACAGCGCAGCACCTGGCCCTCTCGACCATACTGGTAGATGCCTACCTCAGAGGGCAGGAACGTGCCTCCCAGTCTCCCACGCCCCAAGGGGGCGCCCTGATGGGGGCACCGGTTAGGAAGTGCGTAGAACTCGTGTGATCCGGTCCGGACCACCACGAGCTCGCGGCCAGCGACCTTGAAGATGCCTAGCTCACCAACTTGAAGATCATCCGTCCGGCAGACTTCTTCACTCATCGAGCGCCGCTCCGCTCGTCCGGGTGTCGTGGCGGGCGGCTGGCAGACCGTAGAACGCCCGTGCGTTGCCGGACAGTATCTTCTCTGCGAGGTCTGCAGATATTGCGCCAGGCAGGCTGCGAGCCGGGGAGTCGAAGTTCCAGTGTGGATAATCAGTGGAGAACATCAAATATTCGTCAGAGCCCATCATGTCGATGAGCTGCAGCAGCTGTTGAGGACTCTCCGGCTCCTCCATGGGCTGTGTCGTGAACCTGATATGGTCCTCCGCGTACTCGCTGGGCTTGCGGCGCAGCCAAGGCAGCTCAGCGCGCAGCTCGCGCCAGTGCTTGTCCAATCGCCACATCAGGCTCGGGAACCAACCGAACCCGTTCTCGATCATCGCTACCTTCAGCTGGGGGAACCTCTCGAACACACCGGAGCATATGATCCCGATCAGCTCCGACTGAGCGGCGATCACGTATGCGGCACTGGCCTCCAAATAGCTCCGGGGCCATCCGGCGGTTGTGGGCGGCAAGACGTTCCCGGCGTCTGAGTTCACGTGGAACCCGACGACCAGGTTGTGGCGTTCCGCCGCCTTCCAGATCGGATCGTATTTCGGGTCACACCACGCGACTCCTCCCGGAGAACGTGTAGGCAGTATGACCTGGATGATGCCGGGGTGCTCGCTCACCCGATCAATCTCTTTCGCCGCCGCGGTTGGGTGCTGGGCGGCGACCACCATGGAGCACCGTACGCGTGGGTCGCCAAGCCAGTTGTCCAGAGCCCAGTCGTTGGTCGCCTTGGCCAGCTCAGAGGCCCATTCGTACTGACCGTAGTAGCACACTGACAGTGCCGTGACTCCGTGCGTGAGGATGGCGTATTCGATACCCCACTGATCGAGGTGCTGTCGCTTCACCTGGTCAAGATTCACAGCGGCGGGGGAACCGTCCTCGCTTCGGACATCGTCTCTGTACCCGCCCTGCCAGAGAGTGTAAGGACGCATTGCCACGCCGCGGAAAAGGCCTTCTGTGATATAGTGCTTCCATTCTCGGCTGACGTACGGGAGCAAATCCTGCGCATAGTTCGTGAACTCATTGTGGACGTCACAGTCGATGACCGGCATGTCAGAACGGCATTTTTGCTTCAACTTCAGCCCAGAGGCAGTGCGCTGCTCAGTTTCGATGTTCATCCGGACTCCTTTGCTGGCGGGTGAGACCGGCACAGTCGGCGCAGCAAGTCGTGGCCGGTCCGACTGCCTGGTCGTCGAATGACCAGCCTGCCTTTCGTCTCGACAAAGTGCGCCACAACTTCACAAGCGCGCCTCCAGGGTCAGGTGACCAGGACCTCGGCATGTGCCTTCAGCCCGGGTTGTTGGTCTTTCCGCTACCCGAGAGGCGTGATGGTCGCCGGATAACGGTCAATCACGAGCGGCCCGTCCTCTGTCACGACAACCATGTTCTCGAGACGAACGGTTGCATCGCCCGGTCGCCCTTCGCGGCCCTCGACAGCGATGACCATCCCCTCCTGGATCTCCTGAGGGAATTGGGGTGACCACTGGCGGTTGATGATTGGTTGTTCATATTGGTGCAGGCCGATCCCGTGGCCGATCTCCATAGTCAGGACTTCGACCTCGTCCTGCAGTCCCCAGGTGGTCGCTGGAGGGAACTGCATCGCGGCCTCTCCGGTCTCCCTGCCGGGCCGGAGGAGGTCAATGACTGCGCCCAGCCGTTCTTGGAGCGACGTCATCCACTTGGTCTCCTCGCTACTGGGCTCGCGGTCGATGGCGAATGTGCGGTACACGCATGACTTGTATCCCAGGAAGCTCGTGCCGCAGGCGTTCACGATGGCCAGCTGTCCGGGCAGCAGGATCTGGTTCGTTCCCCTGATGCCCCGTTCGGCCACGAGAGGACCGGCGCGGAACCCTACGGGCGTCGAATCTGCGCCGGCACTTGCACCGGCAGCGCTGGCCAGGGCTGAGGCTTCACCATCCGTCATGCCAGCCCTCACGTTGCGGGCAATGGTTGACCACACCCGGTCCGTGATTGCCCCGGCCATCTTGAAGCACTCAATCTCCATTGGAGTCTTGACTGCCATCGCCTCGTGCAGCAGCGGGTCCCCCGGTGTGATGTTGATGCCCGCGTCACCCAGGGCGTTCCAGGCGTATTGGTCGAAGCCCGCAATGGCGATCCTCTCATCGAGAATGCCCAGCCGCTGCAGCTCCGCTTTGACGTCGGCGGCAAAGACTCTCGACTCGTGAACCGACGCCGCGACCCCGGGAGCGCCACGCAACCAGGATCGAGCAATCCGCCACTCCGAGACCCAAGGAGAATCTTCCGGGGCGCGCATGATGTAGCCAGCATGCATGAAAGACACTGTTTCACCCCGCGCAGTGAACAGCACATACCATAAGGCGGGTGCGAACTCCGGTCCGCTGAGCCCGCTCAAGTAGCGGCGGTACTCCTGACCACCGGCGAGCACTGCTGCGATGCCATTCTCTTGAAGTACCGCCTGCGCTCGCCCCGCCCGTTGTCGGCGCAGCTCATCTGGCTCTACCCGCCTCTGCCAGTCGACGGTGCCGGGTCCATAGGCCAACCCAGGTGTGTAGTTTGGCATTACCTGTGACTCCTTTGGTCGTCGCGTGGACCGCGCCTGCAATCCTCTCGGTGTGACGTGCGCACGTCAGCCAACGAGAAAGGCCGTGCCCTGCGGCAACGGCGCCTGGCCTCCTCCTTTCTTCCCGCCCGTCGCTGGTTTCGGAGGATACGCTGGCTGTTGCCCCTGGCGAGCGGGCAGCGTCTCAGCAACTGCGACGGCCGCCCCGTTTCACACAGTGGGGTCCCGCGTCATGACGTCGTCGCGATCGGCGGCTTCTTCAGAGACGGCAGGTCGCGTGCGTTGGTGCTCGTATCCCGAAGCGTCGTCGGTTGCGCGGGCCTCGAAGATGGCAGACGGTGGGTCCTGCCAGTGGACGAAGCAGGCATGAGCCGATGGGGTTGGTCAGCCGTGTTCCGCAGCGCCCTTGACGGCCATGTCGGCGGTGTCGGTGGACCAGGGGCGGATGACGGGTGGTGCAGCGGCGAGCTGGTGTCGTTGCGTCTGCTGGCCGGAGCACCGCATCGACGTGTTCGAGGCCGAGCTCGGAGGTGGGCAGGGCGTCGAGGGGGTGTGGCTGTCCGCCGGTGTCCAGGGAGTCGATGGCACGGTCGATCGCCGCGGGGCTGCGTCCGCGCGCGCCGACCACCGACAACGCGCGTGCCGTGACGGTCTCCAAGTCGAAGTCTGGTGCCCGTCCGCGGGCGAGGCCGCTCTCCACGACACGCGCCCGCTTGCCGGCGAGCTTGATGAGGGTGTCCAGCAGCTCCGGGCCGGCGCCTGAGGTGTTGACTATCAGGTCGGCTGCGCCGCCGTTGAGGGCTGCGCGCACTTGTCCCACCGTGGAGTCGGAGGTCGCGGTGATGGTGTGGTCGGCGCCCAGGTTCGCGCCGAGGGCGAGCCGCTCCCCGTCGGCCGGCGTGCCGACCAGGACGATCGTGCCCGCATCGGCCTGCCGCGCGGCCACGACGCAAGCGAGGCCGTGTTGCTCTGGTCCGACGATCACGACCACATCCCGCTTCTGCAGGCGTCCGGCTTCCAGCGTCCAGTCGAACGCGTTGGCCAGGGGCAGCAACCACACCGCACGCGGGGCGGCCATCTAGTGTTCTGAGTCTTTGATTCGTTGACAATATATGAGGTGATGGATTCGAAGATGTCTTCGGCGGTTTTGACCCACCGGAACGGTTTGGGGTCGTTGTTCCAGGCCTCGGCCCATGCGCGGATGTCGGCAGTGAGCTGACGGACCGAGCGGTGCGAGGAGCGGCGGAGCTTTTGGTGGTCAACTCGGCGAACCAGCGCTCGACGAGGTTCAGCCACGACGCGCCGGTCGGGGTGAAGTGCAGGTGAAACCGCGGGTGGCGGGCCAGCCAGCGGTGGATCTCGGGGGTCTTGTGGGTGGCGTAGTTGTCCAAGATCAGGTGCACGTCGAGGTCGTCGGGCACCTCGCGGTCGAGGTGGGCCAGGAACTTTTTGAACTCGACGGCGCGGTGGCGGGAGTGCAGCTGGGTGTGGACACGCCCGGTGGCGACGTCGAGGGCGGCGAACAGATCGGCGGTGCCGTTGTGTTTGTAGTCGTGGGTGGCCCGGGCCGGGGTACCGGGCAGCAGCGGCAGGATCGGGCGGGTGCGCTCCAAGGCTTGGATCTGGGACTTCTCGTCGATGCTGAGCACGATCGCGTTCTCCGGCGGCGCCAGATACAGGCCGACCACGTCGACCACCTTGGCAACCAGTTCGGGGTCGGTGGAGAACTTGAACGTCTCGCTGCGCCACGGCTGGACCCCGTAGTCTCGCCAGGCCCGGGCCACCGTCGCGTTCGAGATCCCCAGATGCGCGGCCAGCAGTCGGCTCGACCAGTGGGTGACTCCCAGCTTCCTCGGCGGCGGTTTCAACGTGGCCGACACAATCGCGGCGTGGTCGATCCGCCGTGGCCGGCCCGACCGAGTCCGGTCCTCCAAGCCGGCCAGCCCGCAGCGCGCGTAGCGTGCGCGCCACGACACCACGGTCTGCCGCGCCACTCCGACCCGGACCGCGATCGAGGCGTTGGCCATTCCATCAGCGGCCAGCAGCACGATCCGCGCCCGCTGAGCCAGACCCGCC
>WHTF01000184.1 GCA_009379725.1 Deltaproteobacteria bacterium | reverse complement strand
CCCGTCCGTGTCCAGCGGCGTTGTGAAATTCAAGCCATGCGTGCGCATGAACTTGTTGACCGTGGCGGCATTTTCCCTCTGATTGACCGCCACCACGGCCAACCCCTGACCGCCGAAGCTTCGGTTGAGATTCTCCATCGATGGCATTTCGTCCCGGCAGGGTCCGCACCAGGTGGCCCAGAAGTTGAGTAATACCATCCCGCCGCGATAGCCGCTCAAGCTGGCCAAGTTTCCGTTCGTGTCGCGCAGATTGAAGTCCGGCGCGCGGGGCATTGCCGGCTTTGCCAGACCGATCGACTTTAGCAGCCGCTGGACTGACGCCACGTTCTTATCGGCCTGCGCCAATACCTGCATGGGCGACATTACGGTGAGAATTAAGTAGGTGACGATCGCCGTTGCAGCACTGCCGATGGGTCCAACCATTTGGCCTCCTCCTGTTTGACGCGGAATAGTCGAATGAGACGCTGAGATAAAGCAGGGCTACGGATTCGCTAGCACCCAGCTCGATTTGCGCGCTGGAGGTTTCCGGCGGTTGAAGCGAGAGGCGAGGAGGAGCGGGGGCTGCGGGTATCCAACCTAAAGTAAAGACTGGATCAAGTGCCGGTTGCTATTCATTTTATCGCCCGCCAAGTGATCTATTAACGCGGTGACCGCGTCCAGATTGTGCCATTCTGCCATTCGATCCTATCGCGTTTGACGTTGCCTCTTAATCCACCTTCCCAGTCCACAGCACGAACGTCACCATCACGCTCCATTTCTAATCGGCTCGTCTGACCGCGCTCGTTTTTAGCTTGAATTCCGTCACGCGACGATACGATTTCAACCCGTTTGTCGCCGTCGCCGTTCAAGTACCATGTTCCGGCCAACCTTCGATGGCGAGACGGCGTCCGCGTCCAGGTTGTGCCATTTTGCCACTCGATTCTATCGCGTCTAATGTGCCCGCGCAGTCCGCCTTCCCAATCGAGGGCGCGGACAATGTTTCCACGGGTTTCCAACCGGCTGCTCGTACCATGTTCGTTTCTGGCTTGAAGCCCCCTGCGGGACCAACCGACGTCAACAGCCTTGTCGCGTTCGCCATTCGAGTACCATTTACCGACTAGATTTGCGTCACGCCGTTCGAGTCTTCCTCTTTCGTACGGCTGCGCAGATGCCATACAGGGAGGAGCTAAAAGGAACGCAAGCACAGCGGCACAAAGTAACTTCATTTGTTTCATGGTAGCCTCCTTCTGAGGTAAAGCACGCACGCTGAAACTCCGCTTTACAGATTAGACGACACTGTCGAGGTTTGATTCGATCACCAGGGACGTGTCCCGATCGCGAGCGCGGAGTATGCACCTTGCGACGAACCTCAAAGGCGCAAGGGAAATGCCATAGTAAAATCCGGCGTGCTTTAGCGGTCGTTTGACCTTGCGGAAGCGATACGGAATTGCTTTCCGGTTGATACGGATACGAATCAGTACGACGTCGTACAATTGCAAACAAAGCCGCCAGGCGAAAACCCTGGGGCCTTGCCTATTGTTTGTATCGCTACTCGCGACTTCATGATGCCGCTGCACTATCCGACTAAAAATTATTCGCTAGCCGTCGACCTCTATAGAGAGCGGGGTGTCGCCATCTCGCTGCAGCTCCGTACCGTGCGCTCGCACATCTTAAAGATCATCGTAAACCGTATGCCTTAGTTGGGCTCGTGCGGCTTTGTCAGCGGAGACACAATATGTGGATGCACCTGTTCTTTATTCTACCGTTAAGCTCCACCTTTAAATTCCCCTTGACACGATGTCCGTCTCTCCAATAAAAAGTTTAACCTGCGTAAGAACCATGACAGGAGGGGTATTATGAGGGGAAAGGCATTTTTGATTTTGGCGTTGCTCATTGGATTGTGTGTCGGTCAAGCGGGCGCGCAAGAAACGTTCTACAAGGGTAAGACGATTAGAATCGTCGTCGGCTTCTCGGCCGGAGGCGGCTATGATACTTACGCGCGCCTGATCTCGCGCCACATTACCCGGCACATCCCTGGAAATCCTAATATCATTGTGGAAAACATGACCGGCGCTGGTAGCCTCGTTTCAGCCAATTACCTTTACAAAGCAGCCAAACCCGATGGTCTCACGATCGGACATTTCATTGGTGGTCTATTTATCCAGCAGCTCTTGGAAAAACCGGGAATTGAGTTTGACGCGCGCAAGTTTGAATATATCGGCGTGCCCACGCAAGACCACTATGTGACGGCACTATCCAAGGCAAGCGGTATCACAAACATGCAGCAGTGGCTCGCTGCCAAGACTCCGGTGAAACTCGGTGGCATCGCGCCGGGCACCGCCACATCCGACATCCCGCGCATTCTGATGGCTGCCATAGACCTTCCCGCGCAGGTAGTGGATGGGTACAAAGGTACTGCCGATGTCCGGCTCGCCTTCAACAGCGGCGAAATTCACGGACTCAACAATGCCTGGGAATCGTTTAAATCCACCTGGACTCAGGAACTCCAGTCGGGAAACGTTATCGTCGTTCTGCAAAGCACCTCCAAGCGGCATCCAGACCTCCCCAACGTCCCGTTAGATGTCGAATTTGCGAAGACCCCTGAGTCGCGGAGACTTATAGAGGTTGGCGCTCACAGTCTGAGTCCCACGGCGCGGCCTTTCGTTCTGCCTCCCGGAACACCCAAGAATAGAGTACAGATTTTACGCCGGGCTTTTGCAGATACGATGAAAGATCCTGCCTTTCTCGCCGAAGCCAAGAAAGGCAATCTGAACATCAACCCCACCGGCGGGGCGGAGTTGGACAAGAACGTTAAAGACATTTTTAACCTGGAAGCGCCCTTGATCGCCAGGCTGAAGGAGGTTCTCAAGTAGCCGTCAGAAGCCTGACCGTAGCGGTCACGGATCTGTCGCAGCAGTCTGTCGCCGGCATCGGTTATTTTCGCCGCGATTGCGTCGTATCGATAATAACGTTGAGTTACGGATTATGAAATTTTCCGTGTTCATGATGCCGCTGCATTATCCGGCGGAAAATCCGTCGCTGGCATTCGACCGTGACATCGATTGATCCGGTATGCCGATGATCTCGGTTACGACGAATTTTTCATCGGCGAACATCACTCCGGTGGGTGGTAACCATGCCCATCGGTTTGAAGACGCCCTTACGAAGCTTACCCTGGGCAGCCGGCCCATGAAATCACGGCGCGCTCCGGCGCCGACCGGCGCGATTGGATCATCGGCACGCCCGAAGATGCGATTGCGCAGATCGAGCGCATGCAGGCCGAGACCGGCGGCTTCGGCGGTCTACTCTTGACCACCCACGAATGGGCTGCCACCGATAAACTGCGTCGCTCCTACGAACTGTTCGCGCGCTATGCCATGCCGCACTTTCGCGGCCATACTCAAGGCTACCGCCATGAATGGCGGCGAATTCAAGAAGCGGCCCGAGATTGCGCCATCACACCCGACGGCTCGGATCGACTTGTCGCGCAAAGACCGGGCGGGATCCTGAACAAACGTGGATGATGCGTTATGCTGAGCATTTAGTCATTTGATATAACCGATGTGGAACGATTGAAGCCGCGCACGATCCGTCTTATCGGACGCCTTCATGCATGGCTGTGGAAACTCACGGCCGGGAGATTTATCGATACCATCGGCCCGGCGCCTTTTCTGATGCTTACAACCAGAGGCCGCAAGACCGGGCGCGAGCGAAGAACCCCGGTACTCTATCTTGAAGAGGGAGCCGATCTCATCGTAGTGGCTTCGTTTGGCGGTAATGATATGCATCCCTGCTGGTATCTTAACCTGCAGTCATGCCCGGAGGCTGAAGTGATGATCAAAGGTGAGCGGCGGCGGGTTGTCGCGCAGACGGTATTGGTTGAGGAAAAAAAACAGATCTGGCCGCGATTGGTGAAGTTATACCCGCAGTTCGATGCCTACCAGCAACGCACGAGCCGTCAAATTCCGCTGGTAAGGTTCAGCGCGATGACTTCGTGAAGAAGTTGTTTATCAGGTTTTGTTGAGCTAACCGAGCTTCTTCGAAATGCGATGAGCACCTAAACCAATTGGCACGTCCGGGAAAATGTGCTCGTCCGGCGATGCTCCTGTCAGGGCAAAGCCGAAAAAAGCGCGCAGGCACTTCTCTGGCTCGCTACTAAGTAAATAGGTTGGTAGTATTTAGCGACGGATTCCGCACAAGTCAGGCCGGATAAAATGAAAACATGAAACTCATCGCATACACCGCAAGCTAAATTTAAAAGGAGACTCCTCATGAACAAACCCGCAAAACTGTTAATTGCCTACGATGGTTCCGAACACACGGATGCAGCGGTTGAGGATTTGCGCCGTGCCGGTCTGCCCCAAGAGACCGAAGCTATCGTGCTTACGGTCGCCGATGTTTGGTTCTATCCGCCTCCTGCGGACGCAGTACCCGGCTCTTCCCAGCTTGACGATAAAATTCTTCAGAGGACTGAAAAAATGCGAGCCAGAGCTATGACAGCGCGCCAAGAGGCCGAGACACTCGCGCGTCGCGGCGTCGCGCGGCTTCAGGAGCTCTTCCCATCATGGACCGTGCGCGCCGAGACGGATATCAACTGGCCCGGCTGGGGGATCATTTCGAAAGCAGAAGAATGGGGCGCTGACTTGGTGGTCGTCGGTTCGGGAAAACACTCGTTTATGGAGCGGATACAGTTGGGCAGCATATCACGAAAAGTGGTCGACGCTTGCAACCGCTCGGTACGGGTGGGGCGCCGTTCGCCCAATCTTGCAGACCCTGCGGTTCGTGTACTTATCGGCGTCGATGGATCGCCCGATGCCGAATTAGCGATCGACGCGGTAACTCAGCGCCAGTGGCCGGCCGGAAGCGAAGCTCGCTTGATGACAATACTGGAGAAGCGGCTTATCTTCCTGACGCCGCGTTTCATCCCGCGTCTGGCCCGATGGTCCAGCGCCGAAGACTCCCATAATGATCGCGCCTGGGTTGAGCGGATGATGAAAGCCGCAACTGAGAAGCTACAAAGCGCCGGCCTGGAAATCTCCTCCGCAATCCTAACCGGCGATCCGAGGCAAGGCCTTTTGGATGCTGCGTCAAATTGGAAAGCCGACTGTATTTTTGTCGGCGCACGCGGGTTGAGTGGGATCGAGCGTTTTCTTATCGGCAGCGTTTCCTCCGGCGTAAGCGCCGAGGCAAGCTGCTCGGTGGAAGTAGTCCGCCCTTAGCAAGCGCTTCAATGATCGATGGCGCTTGTTCTGTTCGTAAAAACGAGCAAGTCAGGTGCAAGTTCGATCCGTCTTTTTATCCCTGCGGCTCATCGAGACTTTCGCACCGATCGAAATCGACCCGGGTTTTCTGCCGTGGGCATTCTTGCGCGAAGACCGGGCTTCGCCGGCTAATCTCAAGCATTAACGCAATGCGTGCCGCAACAAAATCGACGAAGTTTGTGCAAATCTTTCTCAGTGGCAATTATTGCATTATGTTAATTCGAGAAAAATGAGGGAACAGTGCGTCGAATGCTGCCGGTCAAGATCACTGGAGTGAGGAGGAATACGTGCCGGACAAACCAAAACAGATCATCCCCATCGGCGGCGGTGGATTTTACCGGGATCCGGAGAATCTTGCGCTCGAGCGGTATGTCCTTCAGCAAACCGGCGTTGCCAAACCGCGTGTGGCATTTGTGCCGGCGGCGAGCGGCGAGCCCGACCATTATGTCGCGAGTTTCTACTCGGCGTTCCTAAAACTCAACTGCCGGCCATCGGTGCTGACGTTTTTTAAGAGGACACCTGATCTCCGCTCGTATTTGCTCAGCCAGGATGTGATCTATGTCGGTGGCGGCAATACCAAAAGTTTGCTGGCCGTCTGGCGCGACTGGGGAGTGCCGGAATGGCTGCGCGAGGCCTGGGAATCGGGAATCGTTCTTACGGGCGTGAGCGCGGGAGCGATCTGTTGGTTCGAGCAGGGACTGACGGATTCTTTTGCCGATGGCCTGCGGCCCCTGGATTGTCTCGGCTTTTTACCCGGCAGTTGTTGTCCGCACTACGATGGCGAGCCACAGCGCCGTCCAGCCTATCATCGGCTGCTTATGAGTGGCGAGATCGGCGCCGGCGTGGCCATCGAGGACTGGACCGGAATTCACTACAAGGGCAATGAGATTCATCGAGTGATCACGTCGACGCCCGGCGCCCGGGCCTATCGCATGCGCAGTGTGTACGATTCGGTGCAGGAAGTACCGTTGCCGGTTGAAAATCTCGATCCCGCTTGAATCGTGCATCGATGAGTTGGATATCTGGCAATACGCCGCGGGTATATTGATAGATAGTCTTAGCGCGTATTGTGCGAAAGGCGCAAAAGGAATAATCCGAGTTTGACAGCGATTGTTGCAACATCGCGCCGCGGGCATCGGACGCTGTTCGTTAGTTAAGGAGGAAATCCATGTTCAAGATCGTTCATGCGGTGAACCAGTTTTTCGCCGGTATCGGCGGCGAAGATAAAGCAGACGTGTCGGTCGCCGTCTTGGAGGGCAGCGCGGGTGCGGCGCGCGGGCTGCAGACGCAATTGGCCGATCGAGGCAAGGTCCGTAGCGACGGC
>WHTF01000183.1 GCA_009379725.1 Deltaproteobacteria bacterium | reverse complement strand
TGGTGGATTTCGCGTTGGCGTTTTTCGTTTTGTTGGGAATGATGCTGTACTACGGTATCTCTCCTACTGTCAACGCGCTTTGGATTCCAGCTTTTTTCCTTTTGGCGGTCGTGACGTCGCTCGGAGTGGGCCTGTGGCTTTCAGCCATGAACGTCCGGTTCCGCGACATCCGCCACACGATTCCCTTTTTGACGCAGTTTTGGCTGTTTGCCACTCCCATCGCCTATTCCAGCAGCCTCCTTTCAGAACCCTGGCGCACGCTCTACGGGCTAAACCCCATGGTCGGCGTCGTAGAAGGTTTCCGCTGGGGTTTGTTGGGCACGAACACCGCTCCCGGGCCGATCATCTTCGTCTCTTCAATGATGGCTCTGGTCATGTTGATTGGCGGAGCTTTTTATTTCCGGCGCGTCGAAAAGACCTTTGCGGACGTGGTGTAGAAGGAGAGAGATAGACCGAAGATCGGGGACGGGAGACGGAAGAACAGCAATGGATGACGAAAGACCGAGGACAGAACATAGTCGAGCAATGACAGAAAACGGCGGGAGATATAAATTCCAACGTTTGCAAGTTTACCAGCTTGGTTTGGATCATGTAGATATGGTGTATCGTTTGACGGCTACATTTCCTAGGTCCGAAAACCTAAACCTACGCTCTCAATTTGAGCGAGCTTCTACATCGGTCGTACTAAATATCGCGGAAGGTTCCACGGGCCAAACGGATCCTGAGCAAGCACGGTTTCTTGGCCTAGCTCTCCGGTCGCTGATGGAATGTGTGGCCTGTTTGGATGTAGTTGAGCGTCGCTGTTACGTGCCATTAGAAGAGCTGAGCGCTATCAGGGGTTTGGGTCATCAACTCTTCATCAAAATTCAGGCAATGCGTCATAGTCTTAATAAGGGTGGGGGAGGCACATTTCGTCGTCGGTCCGTGGTCTCCGGTCAGGTAAAGCCATGAGTGAAATCGCTATTCATGTTGAGAATCTAAGCAAGCTCTATCGGATCGGCGCGAGACAACGTCATAGGACCTTGCGTGAGGCCCTGATGGATGCTTTTGCCACGCCGTTCCGCGGGGCTCGTTCAAAGCTTCAAAGCGCCAACGGTCAGGCCGCGGACGGCGAGGACAACACTTTTTGGGCATTAAAAGGTCTTTCCTTCGAGATCAAACGAGGCGAAGTTGTCGGCGTCATCGGCCGCAATGGAGCGGGCAAAAGCACACTGCTCAAGATCCTTTCACGCATCACGGAGCCGACCACCGGGTTTGCCGACATCCGCGGCCGAGTAGCGTCCTTATTAGAAGTGGGCACCGGGTTTCATGGCGAGCTGTCGGGGCGGGAGAATATTTATTTGAATGGCGCGATATTGGGAATGCGGAGGATGGAGATCGCGCGTAAGTTTGACGAGATCGTCGCTTTTGCCGAAATAGAAAAGTTTATCGATACTCCGGTTAAACATTACTCTACCGGGATGTATTTGCGACTGGCGTTTGCGGTTGCGGCGCACCTGGAGCCGGAGATTCTAATCGTCGATGAAGTCCTGGCGGTCGGCGACGCGAACTTTCAAAAAAAGTGCCTGAACAAAGTGGAAGAAGTGGGCATGCACGGACGGACGGTTCTTTTCGTGTCGCACAACATGCCGTCGATTATCCGCCTATGCCAGCGGGTGGTCTTACTGGACCAAGGGACGATTGTGGAGGACGGCCCGTCCCATAAAACTGTCAGTGCCTATTTGAAATCCGGATCCGGCACGACGGCATCGCGTAAGTGGCCGCTTGAAAAGGCGCCGGGCGGAGACGTCGTCCGCTTGCGGGCAGTACAGGCGCGAACGCAGGACGGACAGGTCAGCGAAGTCATGGACATCCGGCAGCCCATTGCCATTGAAATGGAGTACGACGTGCTCCGGGCGGGCCTTGTCTTGTCGCCCTGGTATGAGTTTTTCAACGAAGAAGGGGTCGAAATTTTCCCCGCCGTCGATCAGGACCTCGATTGGCGACGGCGGCCGCGGCCGGTAGGCCGCTACGTGAGCACCGCATGGATTCCCGGCAACCTGCTATCCGAGGGAACTCTTTTCGTCAATGTGGGCGTCGCAAGCATGGAGCCCACCGTCACTAAACAAGTGTACGAGCGTGACGTGATTGCTTTTCAGGTCTCCGACACCATGGAAGGGGATTCAGCGCGCGGCGATTGGGGTGATTCGTGGGGAGGGGCGGTCAGGCCGCTCTTGAAGTGGGAAACACAGTATAGTCCGCGCCAAATGGGGAGCGGATGGAAATAACTGGGGAGATAAATTCATGAAGAGGTGGCCGGCAACATGAGCCAATTCAAGTGAACATATGGAGTCGCGAATGAGTTCATCGTTTCTGCCGTTTCACCAACCCGACATCGGCGAAGCTGAGATCGAATCGGTTGTCGAGACGCTGCGCTCGGGTTGGCTGACCACCGGACCCAAAGCAAAACGTCTCGAATCGGACTTCGCCCGGTACCTCGGCGTCCGCCATGCAATCGCAGTCAACTCTTGTACGGCGGCTTTGCACCTGGCGCTGGAGGCGGTGGGCGTGCGCGAAGGTGACGAGGTGATACTGCCGACCATGACCTTCGCGGCCAGCGCCGAAGTAGTGCTTTACCTCAAAGCCAAGCCGGTTTTGGTGGACTGCCGTGCCGATACGCTGAACATCGATGCGGAAAAGATTGCTCAGGCAATCACCAAGAGGACCAAGGCAATCATGCCGGTTCATTTCGGCGGACAGCCCTGCGACATGAATGAAATTATGGAGATTGCGCGCCGGCACGACCTCAAAGTCGTCGAGGACGCCGCGCATGCGCTGCCGGCTCAGTATCAGGGCAAATGGATCGGCGCCATCGGAGATGCAACCTGTTTTTCGTTTTATGCCACCAAAACGATTACCACCGGCGAAGGCGGGATGGTGACGACCGGGAATGATGAGGTTGCCGAACGCATGCGCATGATGAGTCTCCATGGAATCAGCCACGATGCATGGAAACGTTACACCAAGGAGGGATCCTGGTACTACGAAATCTTATCTCCCGGATTTAAGTACAACTTAACCGACATTGCGGCTGCGATCGGCATCGAGCAGCTCAAAAAATGTGACGAGCTCTGGGAAGCGAGGCAACGCATCGCGATGATTTACCGCAACGCTTTTGCAAAGCTTGAAGAGATTCGGTTTCTCGCGTACCGGAAAGATGTCCAGCACGCGTGGCATCTGTTTGTGATTCAGTTGAATTTAGAGAGCCTAAAGATCGATCGCAACCGATTCATCGAGTCCTTGCGAGAGAAAGAGATCGGAGCGTCGGTTCATTTTATTCCGCTCCACTTTCATCCTTATTACCGCGACAACTTCGGCTATCAGCGCCAGGAATTCCCGAACGCGAGTGCAGCTTTCGAACGGATAATATCCCTGCCGGTTTATTCTAAGATGACCGAGGCGGATGTCGAAAGAGTTATTGTCGCCGTGAAGACTATCGTCCGAGACTACCGGCGCTGACAGGGCGTGCAAATTCACAGTGCAGTTTCACTGGGCGGCCATTCAGTTGATCATCTAAGCAAGCTTTGGAGTTGAGTAATTACGATGAGGAGACGAACATTTCTCGCTATAGCTATCGGCGGGCTAGCTGTCTCGGCGGCATCGGGAGCCAAAATTCTTCGCCTCGGCACACGAATACCCCAGTACCGAAAGCCGCAGCTCGACGAGGACTCTCCAACCGGCAGGCTGTCGGCGGTGGAGATGAGCACCGTGATGGCGCTTGCAGAGGTCTTGATCCCCGCCGATACAAAGTCGGAGCGGATTTATAACGTGCTGAGAAGCCACGTCGAAAGCAGGACCCTGGCTAACAATGGATATCTAGAGGAGTATCGAAGAGCGGTGGCCCTTCTCGATGAAACTGCAGAGAGCGTAACGGCTGTCGGAGGAAAGTTCGCCGAACTGCCGGTATCACAACGCCAGCGGATCTTGGAGGATATCCTGTGGGAGTACCGCGCAGAGCAGACCCGCGTGCGGCAGTTCGAAGCGATCTTTTCGCCCGCCGGAACCCTGGCGTTTCGAAATTTTGTTGTGCGAGATATCTTAGAAGCGTTTTTTCGCAAATTACCAGGGGAGGCATGGGCCATCGTCGGTTATTCTCATTATCCGGGCGTTCCCGCAGACCCGCGCACATACTCCCGGCCTTTGCAGATCACGTCGACTTCAAACCTTAGTGATCATGCCGCTTAACGATATCCCGGACGTGTGCATAATCGGTGCTGGGTTGGCCGGTGGCATCATGGCTTACGAGCTGGCTTCAAAGGGTGTTAGGGTGACCGTTTTGGAAGCGGGCCCAAGACATGATCCCCAAGCAAGATTTTCTTATATGCAAAATCGTTTGGCGACGGGCGCCGACCCGTGGGCTTCTAATCTTCCTGAGCGGGACGTTTTCACCAATGCAGGCGAGGTTGAGTACCCCTTAAAGTCCGCCAGAGTCAAGGCGGTAGGAGGCTCGACCTTACATTGGGGAGGCCTCTCGTTACGCTTGCACGAGACAGATTTCAAGATGAAGTCGTTGTACGGTCTGGCGGACGACTGGCCCATCGGCTATGAACAGCTCGAGCCCTATTACGGCAAGGCTGAAGCAGCTTTGGGCGTCGCCGGAATAGCCGACAATCCATTTGCCTCGTATCGAAGCACAAAATTCCCGCTCCCTCCCTTTCCATTCAATTATCACGACCGGGTTTTTAAAAAGGCTTGTGACAAGCTTGGAATCGTTATGCACCATATCCCCTGGGCGAGAAATTCCATGCCCTATCAAAATGCCCCTGCCTGTCAGGCGTTTTCAACCTGCGGTTCGCACGGCATATGCCCTATCTCGGCTCAGTATACGTCTGAGAGACACATTCAGTTGGCCGAAAAGACCGGCAATGCTCAAGTGATTCCCAATGCCAATGTGCTGAGGATCCATGTCGATAAATCCGGCCGAGCGCAAAGTGTCACCTATGCCACGCCTGATAGAGAACAACACGAGCTTCGGGCCGGGGCGTTTGTTCTGGCCGCGCATGCCATCGAGTCGACGAGACTACTGTTGTTGTCTAAATCAAGCCGGTTTCCGCAAGGGCTGGCGAATCGAAGCGGCCTGGTCGGGAAAAATTTTATGGAACATCTTTACCTGTCGGTGACGGCCAAACTGAAGGAGAGAGTAGCTCCGCACAGAATCGGTTTTAATACCGCTGAGAGCCATCAATTTGTCGCGGCAAAAAATAAAGATGACACAGGCTCCGTCAAAATCGAGTTTGAAATTACCGGTCCCACGCCGCTGGACATTGCTCGAAGGAGCGGCAATTGGGGCGCCGATCTAGCCAGAGAAATCCGTGAGAGCTACGGGCGGGACGTGCGCATCAGCCTCGAGATCGAACAGCTCCCCGACGAAAAGAATACAATAAGCCTGGACCCAAAAGTCACGGATTACTTCGGTAACCCGGCTCCGCGAATCACATATGCCATCGGCGACTATGAAAAAGCGACCGCGCAAAAAGCCATTGAGATCGGAGAAAGCATATTCGGCGCACTCGAAGGCGCTGAAATCACCCGTGGCGGCAGTGAGTCGATGAACAATATCGGATTCGGTTATCATCATATGGGCACATGCCGGATGGGGCATGATCCTGAAAAGTCCGTCGTCGACTCGGACCTCAGAAGCCACGACGTCGATAATCTCTTCATCGTCGGCAGCGGTGTTTTTGTCACCGGAGGCGGGGTCCAGCCATCTTTAACCATAGCCACCCTGGCGATCAGAGCCGCGGAGTACCTTGCCAAAGAGTTTAACTGAGCCGCAAGCCGTGCATTTTTGTGTAACGTATATGCCACTCCTAAACAAAACATCTCTCAGGAAGGTCCTTCCCGATGAGGCTTGGAGCATCGCCAGAGATACGTTCAATCGCGTTCGGAAATTCCAGCGCAAGTTCGAGCGGCGGCCCTGCGTCGGCTGGGTGCGTTTCGGTTCTTTGCGCCGGGTCGATCCCATCGATCCCAATTTCGGCTTTCGTTACGGCACTGTCATCGATCGCTATTACATCCAGGCCTTTTTAAGTCAGCAGGCGAGCGACATCCGCGGGCACGTGCTGGAGGTCGAAAACAATGCTTATACCCGGCGCTTCGGCGGCGCACGGGTGAGCCGATCCGATGTTCTTCACTACACCGAAGGTAACCCGAAAGCGACGATTGTCGCCGACTTGACCGATGCGCGCGAGATTCTATCCGATACTTTCGATTGCATCATTCTGACCCAGACGCTGCAGTTTATCTACGACATGCGCGCTGCCATTAATACACTGCATCGGATTCTCAGGCCTGGCGGAGTCGTGCTGGCGACTTGCCACGGCATTAGCCAAATCTCCGGCTACGATATGGACAACTGGGGAGAATACTGGCGCCTGACCGGTCTATCGGGTCGCAAGCTCTTTATGGAAGTCTTTCCCACAAATTGTGTCACGGTCCAGGCTTATGGAAATGTGCTTGCGGTTACTGCATTCCTGCATGGCCTGACCGCGCAGGAGCTCCGCCGCGAGGAGCTGGATTATCAGGACCCGCGTTACGAGGTCATTGTCGCCATTCGCGCCGTAAGCCGTCTTTGGACTAAAACAACGCATTGCCTCGGATTCCCGCTGCACGCGACCAAGTCCGCGATGCTGGCAGCAGCCGTGAACGCTCACCTGCACTCTGAATACATGGAGGTTACATTATGAAAGTGGTCATCCTGGCGGGTGGTCTTGGCTCTCGAT
>WHTF01000182.1:594-6899 GCA_009379725.1 Deltaproteobacteria bacterium | reverse complement strand
TGCCGCACGGGTTTGGTACGTGCAAAAGCTGTTGAGAGTCAAAAATCCGTTAAAAAGAGTGAGCCGTTTACTCGAAGACTTACCTTAGAAAGTGTAAATAAATAAAGGTATCAACTTGTAATATCAACTAGTCTTTGCGTTTGGCTTGATGAGGTAGTTCCACTCGCCATGAAACTTGTTGGGTTCCAGGTTAACGCGCTGCATCTCTTCATCGCTTACTGCGCGCCCGGTTGGGTATTTGCGCCGATCCAGTCGACAGGTGACTTTGAGTCCCTTCGCCGTGATTGTCGCGGCGATGAGATTGACGATTGTTTCGTAATCCCGCAATGGCTCGCCGCGCCAATTTGACGAGATAAAAGAAAACAGCCGGTGCTCGATCTTGTTCCATTTGCTGGTGCCGGGAGGAAAGTGACAAACCGCAATGCCCAGTGCGGTCTGATCGGCGAATTTTTGCAACTCCAACTTCCACAGCCGCAATCGCCACCCGTTACTGCCACCGCCGTCGGCAGTAATCAGGATCGTTTTCGCATCCGGATAAATGCGTCTACCCTCAGCGCGCCACCAGCCCCGAATCGAGGCCACCGCAAAGGCACCGGTGTCATGGTCGGTTCCCACGTTGACAAAACCGGCGTTGCGGCCAATGTCGTAAACGCCATAGGGATAGGCGCGGGGAATCTGCGGACTGGGAAAATCGTGACCTTGAACCGGCGTTGGCTGCTTTGCCGCACGCCATTGCTGGCCGGCATTGTGGTAATTCCCAACGAGTTCCTTCTTCTTGGTGTCGACCGAAATGACCGGAATGCCTTGCTTCAGGCATCTTTTTACCGTGACGTTGATGTGCCGAAACTGCGCATCGCGATCCGGGTGATCCGCACCCTCCTCGGTCTTGCGATTGCTCTGCAGGCTATAGTTCAGGTCATGAAGAATCTGCGCGACCTTCATGTGGCTGACTCGATGTTGCTGCTGACCCAGTTCCTCGGCGATGGCCCGCGTACTTTTGCAAATCCATCGCAGCGCAGACTCAGGGTCTCCGCGCGTTTGTTCATCAATCAACCCTTCCAGCGTCTGCACCAGACGCGGATCGGACTGGGTGATGGATTTGCGGCCCGCTCCGGGCCGACGGATACGGCCGACCAACGGCTTGCCTCTTGCTTGGATTTCCCGAATCCCTTTGCTGATTGCCTTGCGCGACAAGCCAGACGCGCGCCGCACCACAGAGACCCCTCCATAGCCCAAACTCACCGCTTCACTGGCAGCCATGATGCGCCGCGTTCGTTCGTCCAAATGCGGCCATGCGGTACGAAACTTCCGCTTCAATTCGGACAGCCTGTTCATGCTCAGAAAGCATACGCCGATATTCCTTTGATTGACACCTTTATTTGTTTGACGTTGAACTTTTGAACGTTGAACCGTTGAACAGATTGTGTGCTTTCGCCGCTCTCGCCGATTCCTTTTCTATGGACGGCGGACACGCTATAAAACAACGATTGCTTGAGCTTGCGCCAACCGGAAGGAGAGCCATCCCATTCGCATCTTTCATTCCCTGCGCTACAGGGATTACGCGTTATTCTGGTCCAGTGATCTTCTGGCTTCCCTCGGCCACTTCGTCCAGGAGGTTGCGCTTTATTGGATCGCCTACGAAATCACCGGATCGGCCATGGCATTGGGTATCCTTGGCCTGTGCGGCGCCGCACCGCGTCTGCTGCTTGGCGCGCTCGGAGGCGTATTGGTTGACCGCTATAACCGCAAGCGCCTGCTGATTCTGATTCAATTCTGCTCTGCCATTCCGGTGTTGATTTTTCTTGCGCTCTATACCTTTGGAGCGCTCGAGTTTTGGCACCTTCTCGCGCTGGAGGTTCTTTTTGGTTCGATTCGCGCAGTAAATCCCTCCGCCTCCCAGTCTATCCTCGCGGAGTTGGTGCCTCGCGAGGACTTGATGAACGCGGTTTCCCTTTACACGATCGGCTTCAACTTCGCGCGCATCGTCGGTCCCTCCGCGGGTGGTATCCTCATTCTGTGGATTGGCATCGGCGGTTGTTATGAGGTTTTCCTTGCAAGCCTGATTCTTTCGGGAATGGGATTGCTGCTTATCCGTTTGAATGACCAAAGAGCCGCGAATCCTGAGCAAAACTTCGCACGCGAATTCAAGGAAGGCTTTCAATACGTCTGGGCTTCGCCGGTGATCTTGAGCAGCATCGTCGCGGCCTACACCTTCAGCATTTTGATTGTCCCGTACCAGCGTTTTATGCCGGTCTTCGCCAAGGAAGTTCTCGAGGTTGGTCCCGAGGGGTTGGGGCTGCTGATGGCGGCGCCGGGGGTGGGAGCCATTGCGTCGCTCACTTTCCTTGCCTCGGTGGGAGAGCGATGGAACCGGGCCTGGCTATTGTGGATCACCACGACTGTGACACCCATTTTTCTCATCCTTTTCTGCCTCTCACCGGTGTTCTGGCTTTCGGTGCTTCTGCTCGGCATCGTCGGAGCCGGACAGGTCAGCTTTCGCACCATCAGCCGGGTGATTATTCAGATCGAGGCGCCGCGGGACCTTTTGGGGCGAGTGATGAGCGTTTTTAACATGGACCAGGGAATGCGATCTCTTGGTTCCGTCGTGATGGGCGTCTTCGCCACGATCTTCGGTGCCTCTCTCGGTCTTGCGCTGACCGCCGGCGTCTCATTGATCGTCACCACGACACTTTTTTACCGCTTGTTGGGGAAAAAAGCGTGATGCTAAAAATGTTTGTTTATGCGGACACGCATGCAGTGGTGGCGGTTGAACGGAGGGAAGCGATTGAACGGCTGGAACGGTTGGAACGGACCGATCCTATGATTTACCGCGTCTGTTTATCGTCCAAGGCAAGGTTGTTTGTCTCAGAACCCGAAAGCCATTCGATACGGACCGTAGTGATTCCCGATTGCACCATGCCAAGGGCTCTGGCCGCCGCCCGGGAAACATCAATGACACGCCCTTTCGCAAAGGGTCCGCGATCATTAATCCGCACTTCGACTGATTTTCCATTGGCCAGATTGATAACTTTCACTCTGCTACCCCAGGGTAAAGTTCGGTGCGCAGCGGTGAATTTCTCCTGGTTAAAAACCTCTCCGCTTGCGGTGAGCTTACCGTGAAATCTCGGTCCGTACCACGAAGCTAGCCCGGTCTCCAGCAACGTTGGTTGCGCAGGTGCGGGGATGATTTCAATGGGCGGGGCCAGTTCTATTTCCGGAGAGTAAGGAAGTTTGCCGATCGGCGGGATCTCACGCGGAAAGGCCGGCGCGGGCGGCGCTTTGTCGGTGGAAGGTTTGCCAGTCTGAGACGCCGGAGAGGAGACTCTTTCTGGTGACACCGCGCGATTAGGCGCATCGGAGATGCTGCCACAACCTTGAGCAGATGCCAGTGCTGCCATTACTATCAAAACGCTTACCCGCCGCCCTAAGCCACTCGCTCCGGGAAGTGATGTTGATCTTGGAAATATGAGTTGCACAGGTCACCGCCGAAGCATAACTACAGCAATGCCAATGCCTCCAGGATGCTACGTGACAGCGGCGGCTATAATGGGCAAAAGAGCTGGATACAGGGCAGCAGACGACAGCAGGGCGGCGAGAATAGCATGCGTTCGTACAAGTGCGGACGAAAATGTCCGCGTGCACTGTCGCTCGGTGGGAAAGCAACAAGGTCACTAATTGGGCCAACTCTTTTGTCTCGCGAACGAAGCTTGTAATGATTGGAAGAGTAGCGTGGCCCTTTTCTCCGTTTCGAGCGATGAAATGAATCGTGGCGAGACGCGATGAAACCAATCTGTTTTATTTGTTCTTACCGATTGCGAAAAATGTTGCATTGCAGGACCTGGCCCCAGGTTAAGCCCCTTCCCTGTCATATCTCCGAGGCTGTTTATTCTCCTGCAGTAACGATACTGCAACGCTGAGCACTTGGCGCGAAGTCGCCGAAGATCTTCAGCGCCAGAATTGCTGCTGTCCGTCAGCAGCGGTTCGTCGATCCACTATGTGAACGTCGGCATATAGTGATTTCCTTGGGTTATTTTTTGGCCCTTCGCGCAGCACCAAGTCCACACAACTCACGCCTGACTCGCTACTACCTTCAGATGGCATAACGATTGCGAAATGACCGCTCTCTTGTGAGGCAAGGAGTCAGGATGGAACCAGAGAATATCATTAAGGGTAGGATTGCCGAAGCGATAATCGAAGAACTTTTGAGAACTTCCGGAAACAAAGTCTATCGCTTCGGTTACGAATCAATCCTCCAGAATCTCATACAAACAGACTCCGGATTTGATCGGCACAGCCGTAACGGTGAACAAGTTAGGTCAATTCCGGACTTCGTTGTAGTTAACCCCAACGGCAGATCCTTCTTTGTCGAAGTAAAGTTTCGCTCCGATCCGGTTTGGCTCATCAAAGCACCTCTCCTGAAACAGCTGAAAGAATATTGGCAGGCCAAACTGATTCTCGTCACAATCACGAAGCCTTACTTTAGAATCGTCGATCCACAATTTCTTTTTGAACAAGATTACTCGTTCGAAGCACTACAATCCGATCCCGATTTCTACGTTACAGCGGAGGCTCTCCGAAGGTTCGAGCCGCTAGTGAAACGATTTCTGATAAACGGCAAAAGGTCTCATGAAGAACCGCGCGACTACTCGTCAACACCCACTACGATCGTCACCTCGTAAAAGCCTGATCCCGTATCACTGGCCTCAGCGTTCTCGATTGATGTAATTGTTAAGCCTGATCCCGTGATTTCTCCCAACCAAATTGAAATTAGTACTATTCCTCAGAATTCGCCCGGCTTGTGACGACTGACCCCACTGTCCTCCAGTTCCCTGCGATTTTACTTCGTTCGAACCGTAAGCCTCAGGAATACTCCTGTCATATATATAAAGGCTTCAGTATCCCTCTCCGATGGGTACGTTCTTGACCTGGTAGTTTCCGGGGCATGGCGAAACGGCGGGAATGCTTAACGTTCTTTGCGGCTTCTCATTGCGCTCGAAAATGCCATGATAAACGGAATCCATCTTTTTCAACACATCCGGTTTGAAATACTTCTCGCCGCACTGCCGGCAGACACCAGCTCGAACGTTGGTGACCACCATCAGATGTTTTGCACGGCGGTAATCGTATTCGATGGTCTGCTCGACCACTTCTCCTCCACAGTAGCTGCAATCGGCATATCGGTTCATGATCGGCCTCCCCTGGCTCTCGGATCAATCCATTTTGACGCCGCTAGTACCCGTTCAATCCGGTCAGACGCCGGACTTATCGAGATGGAAGAACCGCAAATCGACCGATCCGAGCGGGACGATAGATCTGAAAGTCACGCCGGTCCAAGGTAAAGATCCGGCGCAACCGTTCGCGCTCGGCCACTCGCACCAACGCCGCATCTGCCAAATCCATCGGCAAATCGCGATATTTGCGCATTAATTCTCTCATGCGCGCGATATCCTCGCGGTCCAACGGCAATACTTCAACGGCCTCGGACTCTATCATTTCCCAGAGCGCCATTTGCGCCTGCCATGAGAAGCTTAGAAGGTGCATGGCCTCCGTCAACACCGGCCAGACCGTTCCAAGAGGCTCGGTGATAGTCAAGAGAGTTTCTCGACAAACAGAATGCTTGTTGTCGTCTTCGTGTATCAAGGCAACCAGCGGGCCTGTGTCCACAAGGATCATTGGCGTTTGCGTCTGCGCTCAAGAAGCAATTGGTGAAATTTCTCACCGGTATTGACTGAAAGATCGGGTGGCCCGCCTTTGACACAACCGATCAGATGGGCGACCAAGTCGTACGGGCGTTTCTTTTCCGTGCCCTTCTCTTCCTGCTTGGCAAGCACACCGATCGCGTCCCGTATGACTTCGGATTTACTCTGCTGTCTCTTGCGCGCCAGCCGGCCGATCAACGATTCCGTCTTTGCATCCAATCGAACACTCAAAGGCATAAAAGCAATCCTCCCGTGTGATACATCAGTGTACTACATAGTGGCTCAGGGACTCAATACTGCTCGCCGGCGGAGGAATTGGGAAGAAGGATGCCGCTAGATGCGCTGCCGTTCTTTAAACTGACGCCAGTTCAAAATATTCAAGCGCTTCAATCGCTACGGTCGGTTCACCATGGGGATCGGTCCGTTCAAACGTTCAAGAGCCTGCCCCGAGTATGTCGAAGCTCTGCCACACGGTTTTAATCCGTTAGGCAATTTGAACATAGCGCAGCGATTAAACGTTTTGAACTATTGGAAAGGGCTTCTTAATAGCCTTTGGGTGTTGGAAGAGGAGGGGGAACCCGGGAATACGTTCGCTGTCAAACCGAG
>WHTF01000182.1:0-586 GCA_009379725.1 Deltaproteobacteria bacterium | reverse complement strand
CTTGCGCGCCATTACAGCTCTCGAAAATGCATTAACACAGATGCGTGTCATTCTTTTAAGCTAATCGTAGTCTGGCTCGGCCGGGATTACCGTCTAATAGTGGACAGTTTGGAAAGAATTACCGCGACAAAAACGCTGATCCTCGTCGTGGGAAGAGTCTCTACCTTCCAATCGCAGGTGGCGGCGCTGGAAAAATTCTAGTATAGAAGTTTTTGACGGGGTGTGGCTATTGGGGTCAGTGGCCTTTTGCATGTCAGTTATTCCTGACGATACTCGTATCTGTTAACCTTAGTCATGGCTACTCCTGGTAAACGATTGTACCCGCGCGCTCGGGAAAAACCACTCATTAGTCGCAAAGCCGGAATCCTTGTCGCGATTGCTTTGGAGCTTCCCGGAAGTATTATCGCTGGATTGCTCATCGGGTATCTACTTGATGAATATTTCAACACTGCTCCCTGGCTCATGATGGTACTGCCGATTCTTGCCTTCACGGGAGCATGCATGAGATTAGTCCGGTGGGTAAGGTTCTTTTCCAATAAGCGCAATGAAGCCAACATGCCCGACCGCGACCACTCTGCGCGTTGAG
>WHTF01000181.1 GCA_009379725.1 Deltaproteobacteria bacterium | reverse complement strand
TTTTACAACATTAATCTTGCCGGTTTATTGCACTACATGGTCACCTTCAACACGGTATTCGCCGTGACCCCGGCCGACTTGAACGCGCTGATGATGAATGCTTGTTATCAGGCAACGCATTAGCCGAAGGCCGGAGCCCGTCGGCATCTCAAATCTCAGATTTAGATCTCGAATGAATCTGAAAGATCCAATTTATGTGTGGAACATTGAGAATGTTGAATCTGAGATTTGAGATCTGAGATTTGAGATTCCGAGCGAAGCGAGGACCCCATGTCTTTGGAAGAACTCAATCGATCGCTGAAAGAGAATAATCTCATCGGCTATTGGACGATTCACAATACCAGTACCGGTTTCGCGAGCCGGAACCCAACTACCGTCCGTTTCTCTGGAAGTGGAACGAGTCCTGGGTTTCTCACGCGGTTTTACCGCGAGGAACGGTAATGGCATTCACTGATCTGAGATTGTTTATCGACGCCGCAGGCGGCATCGGCGAACGCAAAGATATCGACGGCGCTCACTGGAACCTCGAAATCGGTTGCATCACCGAACTGATGGCCGAGCAAGATGGGCCGCTTCTCCTGTTCGATTCGATCGCAGGTTATCCCAAAGGTTTTCGTATCGCCACCAATGTTATCGCCACGGCGCGCCGCTTTGCCTTAGCTCTGGGTCTTCCGGTTGATGCATCGAAACTAGAAATCTTGAAAACCTGGCGCAGCAATCTTCGCGCTCTCAAGCCCTGTTCCCCGATCGAAGTCCTTTCCGGCCCGCTCACGGAGAACGTGCTCGAAGGCAGTCAGGTCGATCTGGGAATTTTTCCCACGCCGAAATGGCACGAGCACGATGGCGGCCGCTACATCGGCACTGGCGATATGGTCGTCACCAAAGATCCCGACAGCGGCTGGATCAATGTCGGCACTTATCGCGCTTGCGTTGCCGGCAAAGATCGCGTCACGCTGTGGATCATCGAGCACAAACACGGCAAACAGATCGCCCATAAGTACTGGCAAGCAAAGCGCGCCTGTCCGGTGGCCATCGTGCTCGGCTGCGAGCCTGCGACATGGATAGCGGCGCCGTCGGCCGCCAAAGCCGGTGTCAGCGAATACGACTATGCCGGCGCGCTACGCGGCGAACCGGTGGAAGTGGTGCGAGCCCCCTATACCGGTCTGCCGGTGCCGGCAACCTCGGAAATCGTACTAGAAGGCGAGATCCCGCCGCCGCAAGACGAGTCTGAAATGGAAGGACCTTTCGGCGAATGGCCCGGCTACTATACCCACAGCGGCAGGGAGTGCGTTGTTCGCGTCAAACGGATTCTCCATCGCGATAATCCGATAATACTCGGTAATCCTCCACTGCTGCCAATCACCGAACGCTATGGCATCCCGCTGTTCGCGGCGCGCATCTGGGATCACTTGGAACAATCAGGCGTTGCCGATGTTCAAGGTGTCTGGTGTCATTGTCATACGTTGATGGTGGTCGTTTCTCTCAAGCAACGCCATGCCGGTCACGCCATGCATGCGCTCACCGCCATCGCCGGAATGCAAACCGGCGCCAGTATGTATCGATACTATATCGCCGTCGACGAGGATATCGATCCGGTAGATTTAAAACAGGTGATCTGGGCCATGTGCACGCGCGTGGATCCGGCGGAATCGATCCAGACTCTCAAATCGTGGACCTCCGATCTCGATCCGCGGCTCTCGCCGGAGAAGCGCGAGAAAGGCGACTTCACGATGAGCCGGATGCTCATCGATGCCTGCAAGCCGTTTGTCTGGCGCGACAGTTTTCCGCTGGCCAATAAGTTCAGCGCGGAAAAGAGAGAGGAGATCTGGGAGAGGTGGATGGCAAAACTGCAGCTCAAATGAATTGGTAGTGTTTCGATGTAATTTCACGGCCCATCGTGTAGGGGCAGACCCTGTGTCTGCCCTTTCGAATAGGCGACCACAGGGGATCGCCCCTAAAAATCTTTGTGGATCTGAATCACTACCCGTGAATTAAAACAGGTTGACGGCGACGATTGCTTCGACTAAAGAGAACCGCAAAGAGGAGGAACAAAATATGGACAAGGTACATTTTCCGTATCGCTCGGACAGTCATTTGCCGTTTCTGCACGTGGTCCACGATTCTGGGTCGTGGGAGAAGCATGGGCTAGATGTCGATTATGACTACGAGATCACTTCGGAGGATTCCCATAAGAATGTTGCCGACGGCACGGTGGAATTCGTCGGCGGCAACCATCTATCTCCCTACATCCACCGTCCCGCCGGTGATAAATGGGTTTACCTGGGCCAGACGGTCAGTCTTCTGAACCATCGCCTGGTCGTGCGCGCCGACTCCGGCATCAACAAAGTCTCGGACTTGAAGGGTAAAAAGGTTGCCACCAAAGGCAAGCACCCAGGGCTCAACACCTGGCTTTTCATCAAGCAGAACGGCCTGCTCGATGAGTGCCAAGTAGAAAAAGCCAAGGGTAAATTTCATTGGGAAGCGGTGCGCGATGGTGACGCGGACGCTGCTTTCGTGACGCCTCCCGCCGATATCCTATCGCGCAGAGACGGACTGAAAGTCATCGACGTTCCATTCTTACCGATGGTTTGGTTCACGACGGTTTCCAGCGGCTTACCTTTCGTCGAGAAACACCCGGACATCGTCGATCGTTTTCTCAGAGGCATTTGCGAAGGCATCGCCTACTTCAAGACGCACAGGGCGGAATCGATCAAAATTATCAAAGAGAAGTATAAGGCCGAGGGCGAGATGGACGATGAAACCGCGACTCATCTCTATAAGGACCTCAGCCAAATACTACAGGCTAAGCCTTACGCCACCATCCCGGCCATCAGCAACGTCTATGAAATCTCCATCGAGCAAGATAAGGCAGCCGAGAAGACCGACCCGATGGCGCTGTGGGATTTTCATTATCTGCGCCGCATCGACGACAGCGGTTTTATCGATAATCTCTATAAACTGTAAATCAACGCGATGGAGCACAAATATTGACTACTCGAAATGGGAGGTAACATAAAATGATGGCCGCAAGAATCTTGTCGCTGAAGATGTTTCTTATCGCTGGGTTCATCGGCGCTCTTTTGATTCCCCAAGCCGGCGCCCAGATAGATAACAATTATTACCAGGGTAAAACCATCAAGGTGCTGGTCTCGTCCAGTCCGGGCGGCGGCACCGACACGACGGGAAGGCTGGTGGCCCAGTTTCTGCCGAAATTTCTGCCGGGCAACCCGCAGACCATCGTGCAAAATATGCCGGGCGGCGGCGGCACCATCGCCAATAATTACTTCACCGCCAACGGCAAAGCCGACGGTTTATTGATCTTTCAAGATTCGTCCTCGGGCTTGGGAAATTTCACGCGTGGCGGCAACCGCATCAAGTATGATCCGAGAAAATACAAAGCCCTCGGATCGGTCACTCGCGGGGGATCGCTGCTGATGATTCGGAAAGACGCTCAATCTCGCCTGTCCGATCCAAAAGCCCAGAAGGTCGTTGTCGGTGACACCGACGGGATTCGAACCTGGCTAGCCATGGGAGTCTATGGAGCGGAATTTTTGCAATGGAACCTGCGGTTTGTCTACGGTTATTCGGGCACCCGCGAGCTCTCTTTAGCATTGCGCCAAGGCGAAGTCGATGTCTGGGGCACTCAGAGCGCGAAAATCATCAATGAATTTCTCAAAGACGGCGGCTACAACGTCTTGTGCCAACAAGAGGACGAGCGCAGGCGCGGCTTCTCCAATGTTCCCACCTTCGAGGAAGTGCTCGGTGAAAAAAAACCCAAAGGCGTGGCCTGGGAAGCTTACAACGCCTGGACCGGACCCAACGATATCGATAAGTTCCTGATCGCGCCCGAGGCAACTCCGGACGCTTTGGTGGCGTTGCTGCGCGAAGCTTTCTTCAAAATGAATTCCGACGAGGAGTTCAAAAGACAGGCGACGCAGTTTTTCGGCGACGCTTGGCGTCTGCGAAACGGCGATCGAACCCAAACGATGATTCGTGACGCCACCACCGTTTCCAAAGACGCTCAAGAATATCTGACGAAGATTCGCAAGAAGTACGACCTGCCGACCGGTGAACAAAAGAAATAGGCAGCTTGTTTCGCTGCCTCATAGTGAATCATGCTAGAAGCCGCACTCGACGGTTTGATGGGAGTGCTGACGCTTGAGTCCTTGAGCCTGATGTGTCTGGGCGTCTTGATCGGCAGCGTGGTGGGGTTTCTCCCGGGTATAGGCGGCCCGACGACTTTGGCCATCATGCTGCCGTTTGTGGTAACCATGAGAGATCCCGTCGCTGTGATTGCCCTGCTCGTCGGTATGGACGCCGTCGGTAACACGGCCAGCCCCTTTACTTCAATCCTCATTTCAGTTCCGGGCAGCTCCGGTTCCCAAGCAACTATCCTCGACGGCTTCGCCATGGCAAAGCAAGGAAAGGCTGCCAGAGCCTTGTCCGCGTCATTTATGGCTTCGCTGGTGGGCGGTCTTATTGGGCCCATCGTGTTATTAGCGTCTCTCCCCTTTCTGCGTCCAATAGTGCTCGCCTTCGGTTCGCCGGAATTTTTCGTGCTTACGCTATGGGGTTTGGCGATGGTGGGAGTACTCAGTGGCGATGCGCCAGTGAAAGGGCTGTTGGCGGGAATTCTCGGCGTGCTCATCGCTACCGTGGGACTCGATACCAAATCGGGCATTGAGCGGTTCGCCTTTGGAGAGCCCTATCTGTGGGAAGGGATCAGCCTCATTTTGGTGGCCCTGGGATTATTCGGCATACCCGAATGTATCGAATTGGCGACGCGTAAGACCAGCATTGCAGAAAGGCAGGAGCTGGGTTCCGGCTTCACCGAGGGTATTAAAGATGTGTTTCGCCACTGGTGGCTGACGGTTAGGTCTTCCGCCATCGGGGTCTGGGTCGGATTTCTGCCGGGTCTTGGGAGCTCCGTGGCCGACTGGTTCGCCTACGCGCACGCGATTCAAACGGAAAAGAATCGAGAGCAGTTCGGCAAGGGAGATGTCCGTGGTGTGATCGCGCCGGAGGCGGCAAATAATTCCAAGGAAGCGGGGAGTTACATCCCCACTCTGGCTTTCGGCATTCCCGGGGGCACATCGACGGCCCTGATCTTGACTGCCTTCGTCGCCGTCGGAATCAATCCCGGCCCCGAGATGCTCACCACCGAATTGAAACTGACCTTCGCCGTCATCTGGACTTTGGCGATCGCGAACATCCTTGCGGTCGCAGTCTGCATGGCCTTTGCGAAACCCATTGCGAGATGCTGTTTTCTGCCCTTCTACACCATCGTGCCGATCATCTTAGTGTTTGTGATCGTCGGCGGCTTCTCGGCAAACTTCAGCAATACCGACCTGCTCATGCTTCTGGTCTTTTCCACGCTGGGTTTCATGATGCGGCGCCACGGCTGGCCGCGAGCGCCGCTATTATTAGGAGTCGTTCTGGGGACAAAAATGGAGCTGTATCTCTGGCTTTCCTATACGCGATTCGGTACCGAATGGCTGTTGCGCCCGGGTGTCATGATCCTATTTACTCTTGTCGTAGCGTCGGTTCTGTTTCCGATCTGGCAAGACAAAAGACGTGTAAAAACCACATGACTCCGGCGCAATTGAACCGGCATGGGATTGAGAAGTGCATTTTTACTCTATTGGTAGGAGCGGTTCTCGTAATCGCCATGACCGTGGCGTGGGAATGGCCTCTCCGCGCGTCCATCATCGTGCTGGTCCTGGGAATTATCGGTGTCTCGTTGACCGTGGCTCAATTGGTTTCGGACGTCAGAAATCTAATTTCCGGGTCGAAACCGCCGGAAGCCCTTACCATGGAAGCGCCGGTAGGTGAATCCAGCGGTCGCTGGGGCGCCTTGGAAATTTGGGGCTGGATAATTGGATTCATTGTCTTGATTCAACTCATCGGTTTTCTCTACGCGATACCCGTATTCGTGCTTTCCTATGCCAAAACGTACGGCGGCGGATGGCTTTTGTCCACGCTCCTCGCGATCTTTGCCGGGTCTTTCGTCTACGGCATCTTTGATGGTTTGCTACACGTTCCCTGGCCGACACCGCTGCTACATCAGCTTGTTTTAGCTTTCTTTTGAAGATTTGGGTATGAAAGCTAGCAATGCCTAATGCGCTGGACCGGCTCATGCGCTAGAGAAACCGCAGGAGAATTTTATGGATATCCGAACACCGCAACTCGGCATCAAGATGAGGCCGGAAGAAGCGAAAGCATTCGTCAACACGCTCAACAAGAAAGTCCTTCAACGCTGGGATGAGCGGATTACCAGAGGTCCGTTCATGAGCCCATTCATTGAAGGAAAATTACCCATGCCGGCGATCAAGCTGTTTTTTAAAAATTGGGGCAACTTCACCGTCGAGATCAACACGCTGGTGGCCTGCTCGTATCACAAGCATATCGGCTTTTTTAAACGCCACCCCGATCTCATGGGGCCGTTGGGCGCCAAGATCGCCGATGAATTCATTCACCCGAAACCGCCCGGCCATGTGCTCGTCATGTTGCAGACCGCGGAAGCGCTGGGACTGACCAGGGATGAAATTCTGCGCCAGCCGATGCTGCCCGAAGCGCGCGCGATTCTGGACTTCAAGCGTTGCCTGCTCTGGGAAGGGACAGTCGCTGAATGGTGGTTCTCCATGCTTACCGAAGAACCCATCGGGCACTGGGCGGCATCCTGGTTCAAGACGTTGACGACCCAATATGGTTTCAATCGGCAGCAGGCGGTCTATTTCTCTACACACGAAGAAGCCGACCTCAAAGAACATGACGACGGCGTCATGGGTCACGGCAGTTTCAATCGTCTGGTCATGCAGCGGATTTTAGAAGACGGCTACGCCGATGCGCGCGAAGGTTACAATTTGGAATACTGCGCGCTGGCAGCGGTGGATTTATACGGCGTCATGCATCGGGCGGCGGTCGAGCTGGC
>WHTF01000180.1 GCA_009379725.1 Deltaproteobacteria bacterium | reverse complement strand
TACTCCATGCGTAAATTGACTGCCTCTAGTTTTGTTTGTGCCACACGGCCTCCTTGTGAATGCAAATGGCTGATTAAAGCCAGGTATACTTACCAAAAGGAGATATAACTTTTCAAACTGATAACCCTCCAGGACTATAATGACGAGCTTTTTTGCTGGTCATATTTATGCTTCGCGAGTTCTATTATTGAATCCACCGCGTCTTGTCAGAGCAGGCGATTTATTTATTGTCCAGCTTCGCTTACCGCTGAAGACCCGTAATGCGAGAGTAGACTCCTCAACAAGCCGAGAGCTCGCGACATCAATCGAGACTTGATTCAGGGAGAATAGGAATACAGGCAAGACGATTTGCTGGTTTAGCCCCATACCAGCTAAGACATACGTCCCAAAGTAGAAACACGGGCAACCCGGCATATGTCTCGTTTGCGCGATGACTCGAACCCGGTTCGACGCCTCATCGTGATCTAATATTTCCATAAGCGACGATCAACTCTGCTCTCCGATGTTAAACTTCCCCTGCCAGTGGAGACGCACCCGGCGGCCGATCGCTGGCATATTGCTTGCTCTACTTGGGAACACTCGGAAAGCGATAACGGAACATAGACATTTCAAAAACCTCACACGGGACGAGATAAAACTTACCTCTCTCGGCCTTCACCGTTTCCACTTCCGTAAGGATGTTTAAATGAGGATTGCACAGGTTTCTCCGCTCTATGAGAGCGTGCCGCCACGGGCCTATGGCGGCACTGAACGAGTCGTTTCTTACCTGACTGAGGAATTAGTAGCGCAAGGACACGACGTGACTTTGTTCGCTAGCGGGGATTCCCTCACGGCGGCTCGACTCATCGCGCCGTGTAAGAGAGCGCTCCGGTTAGACCCCCGAGTATCCGATCCTCTGGCTTATCACTACCTGCTGCTGGAAGAGGTTTTCGAGAGAGCGTCGCAATTTGATATCATTCATTTCCATATTGATTATCTGCATTTTCCGCTTTCACGCAGACAATCGACACCGCAACTCAGTACCTTGCACGGTCGTCTCGACATTCCCGACCTGATGCCCCTCTATGGGAAATTCAGCGAGATGCCTCTAGTCTCAATCTCGAATGCGCAACGCAAACCATTCTCCCGGGCCAACTGGCAGGGAACCGTTTATCATGGGCTGCCGGCGGATCTCTTTGCTTGCCGGGATAGGCCCGGAGACTATCTCGCATTCCTGGGGCGAATCTCGCCGGAAAAGCGGCCGGATCGCGCCATCGAAATAGCGAACCGCGCCGGCATGAAACTCAAGATGGCGGCCAAGGTAGACCCCGTCGATCGTGACTATATGGAACAAGCCATACGCCCGCTCCTGGGAAGTTCACGAGTGGAGTTCATCGGCGAAATCAATCAGCAAGAAAAAAAAGCTTTCCTTGCCAATGCCTACGCGTTGCTGTGTCCCTTCGACTGGCCGGAGCCCTTCGGTTTAGTGATGATTGAGGCCATGGCGTGCGGCACTCCCGTGATTGCCTTTCGCTGCGGTTCCGTACCCGAATTGATCCAGGACGAAGTTACCGGCTTTATCGTTAATGACGTCGACGGCGCCGTCGCGGCGATCGGTAAACTTCAAGACTTCGATCGGTTGCGCTGCCGGGAGATTTTCGAAAAACGTTTCAGTGCCGCTCGCATGGTCGAAGATTACCTGAAAATCTATCACCGGCTCGATAAAGCTTCAGCTGATTACGATGCTCGCATCTCCTTCGCGGCGCTCCACGCCGATGCCTCGAAAGCTGCGATCCACTACGACATCGAGAAGTGATTCTCGGAACTTGAGATTCTTGATGTGAATTTCTTCGACGAATCCCGGCAACAAGGGCGTTTCGAAATAAACCTTCGATTCCGTCGCGTGCACGGCAAGCCCGAGACACGCTTGCAGCATTAAGAAGACCGAGCCCGCCGCCCACGCTTGCGGCGCGCATGCGACCGGATAACGGGTCGGACCCTCGCCCTCGCGACGCGGAAAACCGCAGAACAACTCGGGCAAACGATACAAATCAAAAAACACGCTCGCTTCGAAAAAGCCGCTAATAATTTTGCAGGCGAGATCTTGAAAACCGTAGCGCGCGAAACCGGCGGAGATAACCGCATTGTCATGAGGCCAAACCGAACCGTTATGATAGGACATCGGGTTATAACGCACTTCCGAAGTCGATAATGTGCGAATGCCCCAGCCCGAAAAAGAATTTTCGCTCATCAGGGTGCGTGCAGTCCGCGACGCATATTCGTGAGTAGCGATACCGGCAAACAGGCAGTGGCCGGCATTCGATGCTTTGACCTTGCAAGGCCGCTTCTCAAAATCGAGCGCGAGGGCATAGGTGGAAAGATCCTCACACCAGAAGGCTTCATTGAACTGCACTCTTAACCGCTCGGCCTGATCGAAAAGTCTTCGACTCTCGTCCACAAGACCGAGGACTGCGGCCATGCGGGCTGCTGCGTGCTTGGCGGCATAAACATACCCCTGGACCTCACACAGCGCCAACGGTCCTTGCGCCAGGCTGCCGTCTTGATGAGAAACAGAATCCCACGAGTCCTTCCAGCCTTGCTGCACCAAGCCATGTGACGAGTGGCGCATGGTTTCGACGAAACCGTCGCCATCGAGGTCACCGCAGACTTCGATCCATTGCAGCGCACGCTGTATGTGCGGCCAGATCGAGCGCATGAATTCCAGGTCGTTGGTCCGAGCGAAGTAAGCGCCGGCGAGCATGATAAAAAGCGGCGTGCTGTCCGTGCTGCCATAGTAACGGTCGAAGGGAATCTCGTCCAATCCCGCCATCTCTCCCCGCCGGGTTTCGTGCAGCATTTTTCCGCATTCGGCATCTCTTTCGAAAATAACTTTGGTCGCTTGAGTCGCAGCCAAGTATTGAAGCACCCCCTTGGCAACGCGCGGGAAGATCCATAAAAGCTCCCATGCCGTGATGATCCCATCGCGACCGAACACGGTGCTGAACCAAGGCACTCCGGCATAGGGGTACAGACCGTGTTCGGTTTCTGTGATCATCATGTGAATATCGGCATAGGAACGCGCAAGCCAGCCATTGAATTCATGATTGGATGTATGGATCTGACACTCCTCCCCCTTATACGATTCCAGCGCCTGCTCCGCTTCGTGCAGCGCTACGTCGGCAGGGCGCCGGACCGGGAAGCGATGATTCAATCCGAAGGAGTAGGTCATGAAGAAGAACTCATGCTTCTTGGGAGCGAAAACCTTCTGAAAAACCGCCTCGGATGCCGTCAGTTTTTCCGGCGCCGGGGAAAACTCAATTCTGGTTTGACGAATGATTTCATCAAGGCCAAGGTAGCTTAAGGTAACGCGATCCACGTCAATTTCGTCCTCGAGCCGAGCCCCTCTGCGTTCTCTCTTAACCCCGCGCACTTCAAATATGTCGGCGAAGTCCGCGTCGAATCGAATCGCGAATGAGAGCTCAACCGGGAACAGACTGTAATTGACGATCTGGAGCCGCTCGTAGCAGGTTGCCTGCCAGACAAACTTCGAGCGCAAAATGTGCAAATCACCGCGGCGTAGCGCAACCGTGCCATCCACATACACATCGGGATTGGTCAGATCCACGGTGAAAAGAACGTTGTCTTCTTTTATCATTGAGCTGAGGAGAAACGGGCGAACCTTGCCTATACGGAATTCCAGAAGCGAAAGAAACCGCGTTCCCTCGTGATAGATGCCCTGTTCGCCCAAACCGAACTGGAGAACGTCGCCGTAGTGATCGAAGATTCCGAAGCTGTCGCCTTGTTTAAGAACTCGGGACTCGTCGGCGGCAGAAGCCGTCGCGAGAATATAAAACTCATCGGGCAATCGAATAACCTGATTCATAAGCACATCCTTCCGGAAAAAGTATAGCGAAATTCATGATCGATGCCAGCGCAATTCAAATTGTTAATTTGAAATCCCCCGGTCCATCGCTTATTTTATTATAATTGACTCCACGTTGCGCGGAGGAGACGGAAACATGCGGTATCTGGCTTTGGCTTGCGACTATGACGGCACCCTGGCTCACGACGGCCGAGTGTCGAGCGGCACGATCGCGGCGCTCGAGCATCTGGTAGCATCGGGACGAAAGTTGATCATGGTCACCGGACGTGAACTGCAAGACCTTTTTTCGGTATTTCCCCGCGGCGATCTCTTCGAATGGATCGTCGCTGAAAATGGCTGTTTGCTTTATGACCCCGCGAGCGGGGAGAGTAAACCACTGGCGGATCCACCCCCGGCAAAGTTCATCGCCAAACTCCGCGAACGAAACGTTCCGGTTTCAGTCGGCCAGGCCATCGTTTCGACCTGGCATCCTCACGAAAACACCGTGCTCGATACGATTCGAGAGCTTGGGCTTGAGCTGCAAGTGATTTTTAACAAAGGCGCGGTCATGGTGTTGCCGGCTGGCACGAGCAAGGCCACCGGACTTGCCGCCGCCTTAAAAGAAATGGGTCTTTCGCCGCACAACGTGATCGGTGTGGGCGACGCCGAGAACGATCACGCCTTTCTTACCCTTTGTGGATGTTCAGTGGCGGTAGCCAACGCACTGCCCATGCTGAAGGAGCAAGCGGACTTTGTCACCGCGGGCGAGAACGGAGCAGGTACCAGCGAACTGATCGCCGAGATAGTCGCCACCGATCTCCGCGAACGGGAAGCCGGCTTGAAAAGACATAACCTGCTGCTCGGCAGACGCGAGGACGGCGAAGAAATTCGCATCCGGCCATTCGCCGCCAATATGTTGTTGGCCGGTTCCACCGGCAGCGGAAAATCAACTGTCGCCACCAGCTTCCTGGCACGCCTTTACAAGCAACGCTACCAATTCTGTGTCGTCGATTCAGGGGGACATTACGAAAGGCTCGGCGGGGCGGTGAGACTCGGCAATCATGAACGGGCGCCCACCGCCGATGAAGTTCTCCGCCTCCTTGAAAATCCGGATGAGAATGTAGTCGTCAATCTGGCCGGCGTGCCTTTGAGCGATCGACCTTCTTTCTTTCTCGATCTGCTGGCGCGCCTTCTGGAGCTCCGCGCCGACACCGGGCGTCCCCATTGGATAGTCGTGAACGCAGCACAGCATGTGCTGCCCGCTTCGCGGCAACCGGAGTTGCTCAGCATGCCCCAGCAGCTTGGCGGAATGCTGTACATCACCATCCATCCTAAGATGGTAGCGCGCGTAGCATTAACGAATGTTAAAGCGCTTCTGGCAATCGGCGAATCGCCGGAGAATAGTTTAAAAGAACTCGGCGAGCTACTGGAGGAGCCGGCGCCGGTCCTGGGTCCGACCACGCTAAACCCTGGCGAGACGCTCGTTTGGTTCCGAGACAAAGCGGACGCTCCATTCAAGTTGAAGTTGGTTTTCGAAAAAAGTGCCAACACCAGAATCTCTCCAAGACCGAATGCCGACGAGGTCCCACCCACATAGTCTGTTTTGTTCACCCCGCCAGTCACGCAAGTTGGTTTTTCATTTCCATCGCCCAGGGTTCGTTCAATCACCGAGCCGGCTGAACACTCCGGACCAGTTGACAGTGCTGCGGCTTCACGCCAACAGGCGATGCCAAGCTTTTTCTGTGTCTCAAACTTAAGACTTGACCTGCAGCTCTATGCGTCGAACTTAGGAACAGAATTACTTATTCGGCGGCGCTCAGATGGATCGCTGGAGTGAACCTCTGACAAAACGTTGCGTGGTATACCTTTTGCTCACCGCAAGAGAAGCATACTCAACCACCATCGACCAGCTGATCACGACCGAAAGCGGCAATCGTTAGGCAGTGACCGTTCTAAATAGAGTCACAAAATTTGAAGGAGGAAATGAAATGGATAACTACGAAGGAGCATTGGAAACGGGGCAGTCGCAACGCCCCAATAGAACCGAGGATAACTTCACAAAAACGGTGGAAGATTATACAGCGTCGCTACCATCGTCTGCCTTTTTGGGAGTCGCCGTGGGCGCGATGGCGCTGGCCCTGGTATGCCAAGCCACGGGTCAAGGTAAATGGGGCAATTTTATCGCTCAGTGGGTGCCGACATGGCTGATCATCGGGGTCTACAACAAATTGGTGAAGCTTGAGGGTCACGACCAATTAGACCGCGGTGACAGTTTTTCCCGCGGCTATAACAGTTAAGATTACCTTTGGGATTGCCCGCAGAACGGCCGGCTTGGCCTTCGACGAAGGCCAAGCCGTGAGCCTTTCCAATCTCGGGTAAGTCGCTACAGCATTGAGGCACTTACAATGATTCCTAAAACCGTAACTCGCATACGCGATCACACCGCCGATGAAGTCAATGAGCGAATTCGCCGCCAGACCGAAGAGAATATTTCGATCTTCGGCAATGCCGGACCTGAAGTTCTCAACCGGCGCTTGGCCGAGCTCGACAGTGAGTGGGACATAGAACGAAGCTTGGAAGCAAATGCCGGCTCGGTAATCTTGCTGGGATTTTTCCTGGGAGCAACCGCAAACCGGAAATGGTTTTTGCTGTCGGCCGCTGCCGCCGGTTTCTTACTGCAACATGCCGTGCAGGGTTGGTGCCCGCCCATCGCAGTTTTCAGGCGCCTTGGCTTTAGAACCGCCGCGGAAATCGACTATGAGCGCTATGCCTTGAAAGCGCTGCGTGGCGACTTTCGCGATGCACCCTCGGGTAATCATAACGATCGAGCAGAGATCGATCGACTTTTGCAGATCGTGCAGCGATGAAAGCTGCCGTTGCTTTGCTCCGGGAGTCGCTGCCGCAAGCGGGAACTCGCGCGCCCGTCACTGTCTCTATACGATCGCCGCTTAGCCAAAATCATCAAGCGCTGCCAGGACCTGCCGGGCTACGAGCTGTTTCAATATGTCGGCGAGGACGGCGAGCGCCATGCCATTGATTCCAACGCGGTCAACGAATACATCCGGCAGATCGCCGGAGAAGAATTCAGCACAAAAGACTTCCGCACCTGGGCCGGCACGGTGTTAGCGGCCCGCGCGCTGCAGCAATTCGAAACTATTGACTC
>WHTF01000017.1 GCA_009379725.1 Deltaproteobacteria bacterium | reverse complement strand
ATTTCGATGGAGTATACCTCCGCCACCAATCGCGCCAGAACGGCGGTTTGATAACCGAATCCGGTGCCGATCTCAAGGACTTTCTCATCGCCTCGCAATTCCAAAAGCTCGCTCATGTAGGCAACGACATACGGTTGAGAAATCGTCTGACCCTCGCCTATGGGCAACGGCCGATCCTCGTATGCCGATGAGCGCAGATTCTCCGGGACGAACAGGTGGCGCGGCACCGCTTCCATCGCCGAAAGAACTCTCGAATCTTTGATGCCGCGCCCGCGCAGATCACGATCGATCATTGTGCGTCGCGCCGTAGCAAACGAATCGTGTACTTCGCGCTCAAGCGAATCTTGCTGCGCTGCGAAAATCGGCGGCGAAATTTGCAAGGACAGAAAAATCGCCCAGGCGAAAATCGATTGCTTATAAATGATTGAAGACAAAACGGCCATGCTCATCCATTGATCGTGGCCTGACCGATGACAGGAAGCGGCTCGCATACTGTCGAGGAATGAATGCAACGCCTTACGAATTGAAGTGAAGGTTGAGCTTTTGTTTTTTGGTGAGATTTTCCTGTGCCTCGGAATGACGGCAAAAGTCAGGCTCGTTTCGTGGAACGTCTCGTCGGTTTTCCTTTGCCCTCTCCCTTGTCCTTTTCGAGTCCGACAGCACGCTTGAGTTTAATGATTTCCGTGCGCATAAGCGGGCGAATCTCTCCCGGGGCAAGCCTCTCCAGTGAAATGGCGCCGATGCGCACGCGGATCAGTTTTTCGACGAAATAACCCAACGCTTCAAACATGCGGCGCACTTCGCGGTTGCGGCCTTCGTGGATTTCTATTTCCAACCAGGCATTTTTCTTCAATTTCTCCAATACTCGCACACGCGCCGGTGCCGTCATGCCGTCCTCCAGCCGGATTCCCTTGCGTAATTTACCGAGCTCCATTTCAGTCGGACACGCGCTTAGTTTCACATGATAGAGTTTCTTTACGCCAAAACGCGGATGCGTCAGCCGTTGAGCCAGCTCGCCATCATTGGTCAGCAAGATCAGCCCTGATGAGTTGAAATCCAAGCGTCCGACCGGAAAAACTCTTTGCCTTTCTCCCAGCGGTTCCAAAAACCGGGTAATGTCCGGCCGCTGTTGCGGATCGTTGAGCGTGGTAATGACCCCCGGTGGCTTGTGCAGCGCAAGATAAATCGCTTCGGCAGCGGCCTTGATCCGCTTGCCATCGACCCGGATGCTATCTCTGGAAGGCTCGGCCTGGGTGCCCAATTTGCGCACGATAGTCCCGTTGATACTGACCCGCCCGTCCAAAATCCAGCGCTCCGCTTCGCGCCGGGAAGCAAGCCCTGCCCGCGCGAGAATTTTCTGCAAACGTTCCATGACGAATTAATTCTGCTTGTCCTCCGCCTGCTCACTTTCTTGAGCCTGCTCCGAGCGCAGTTCCTCGCCTTGGAGTTCCGGCAAAGCGATCTCTTCCATCTCCTTGAGCGTCGGCAGATGCGTGAGGTCTTTAAGATTAAACAGCTCCAAAAACTCTTGCGTCGTGCCGTAAAGAAACGGCCTGCCCGGCACGTCTTTGCGCGCCACGGCTCGGACAAGACTACGCTCGAGAAGTGTTGTAATGACCCCGTCCACATCGACGCCGCGGATCGCCTCGATCTCGGCCTTGGTGATCGGCTGCCGGTATGCGACGATCGCCAAAGTCTCGAGTGTGGCCCGGCCCATTCTCGCCGGCCGGCCGCCGAGAAACTTCTTTACCCAGTCGGCATTCGCCTTGGCGGTGCGCAACTGGTATCCCCCGGCGACCTCGACGAGACGGATACCGCGCCGGTTGGCTGCCAATTCATCGCTCATGTCATCCAGAATCGAGCGGAGCTCGTTTTTCTCGACTCCATCGATGACCTCGCTCAGCCGTTGGACGGTCAGTGGGCCATCGGCAACAAACAGTAGGCTTTCCACAATGGATTTCACGTCTTCACGTTCCATGTTGCTCTTCTTCGCTTTCCTCGGCGGCCGCCAATTCCGCGGCTTGCTCCATTCCGGCGGCGGCTTCGATGACGATGGGTCCGTTCGACTCTTCTTGGGAAATTCGTATGGCGCGCACTTTCACCAGCTCCAACATTGCCAGAAAGGTAACCACCACATCCATGCGCGTCTTGACGTCGCTGAACAACGATTCAAAAAACACCTTGCCGTGAGCGCGTAGATTGTCCAGCAAAAGGGTCATCTTTTCACGCACGGTGATCTTGTCTAAGGTCACTTGATGAAAAACGTCCTTCGGCAACCGATCCATGACCCGGCGCAGAGCGTTTAACAACTCGAATACAGACACCTCGCGAAACCCAGGCGCAGCGGCTTCTTCCGCGGGTGTAGCCGAACGGACAAACACGTCGCGGGTGAGGATTTCCCTTTGCTCGAGTTGATTCGCGGCATCTTTGAAACGCTGGTATTCGAGCAGGCGCCGCACCAGTTCGTCGCGCGGATCCGTACCCTCGTCCTCATCGCCTTCATCGACTCCGGCCGGCAGCAGCATGCGAGACTTGATATGAATCAAGGTCGCCGCCATGACCAGAAATTCGCCTGCGACGTCGAGACTCAGGCTCTCCATGAGCTCCATCGTGGCGAGGTACTGTTCCGTGATACTGGCGATGGGAATGTCGGTGATGCTGACTTCATTCTTCTTGATGAGATGAAGCAGCAAGTCCAAGGGACCTTCAAAGATATCTAATTGAACTCGCGTGCTCACAATCCCAGTGCCTCCCGCACTTCGCTCATAGTTTCGCTTGCCTTCCCCTGAGCGGACTGATGGCCGGTTTGAAGGACTTCCTCAATCACCTCCGGGGTTTTTTCATACTGTGCTCTTTTTTCCCGAAACGGCGCGAGGTCGTCGATCACATGCTTGATCATGATCTTCTTGCACTCGAGGCAACCGATGGTGGCCGTACGGCAGCCCGGGGTGACGAACTCAATCTCGCCAGGCGTACAGTAAATTTTATGAAGCTGAAATGCCGGGCATAGATTTGGCTCTCCCGGATCGGTGCGCTTGACGCGGGCCGGATCGGTCATCATGCGGCTGAGCTTGCGGTCGATTTCTTCGGGTGTATCCGAGAGAAAGACGGCATTGCCGTAACTCTTGCTCATTTTGCGACCGTCCAAACCAGGCAGCTTTTGGGTCTCGGTGAGCAACACTTCCGGTTCGGGGAAAATCGGCCGGTAAAAATCGTTGAACCGCCGGACGATTTCACGGGTCAACTCCACGTGCGGTGCTTGGTCCACGCCGACGGGAACCTTATTGGCCTTATAAATCGTGATATCGGCCGATTGCAACACCGGATAGCCGAGAAACCCATAGGTCGAAAGGTCCTTGCCCGTGAGTTCTTTGATCTGCTCCTTATAGGTTGGATTACGTTCGAGCCATGAGACCGGCGTAATCATCGAATACAGTAAATGCAACTCGGCATGTTCTTTTACGCGCGATTGGCGGAAGAGGACGGAGCGCGCCGGATCGAGCCCGACGCTGAGCCAGTCCATCACCATTTCGAGTGTGCTCTGGTGGATGCCTTGTGGCGTTGCGTAGTCGGTGGTCAATGCGTGCCAATCGGCGACAAAAAAATAGCAGCGATAATTTTCTTGCAGCCGGACCCAATTTTTCAGGGCGCCGTGTAGATGGCCCAGATGCAATCGTCCGGTAGGTCTGGCTCCGCTAACGATGGTTTCCATAATTGTCCAATCTTAAATCAATCGCAGAAAAAATTTTAGCAAAAACTCCATCGGCGGCCCGATGACGCGGGTCAACGTATGGGTCATTAACAGTAAAATCAGAATTAGGAATCCAAACGGTTCGATCCGCGCCAGCATCGAAGAATACGGTTCGGGGAGCAGGCCCACCATAACCCTTCCTCCGTCAAGCGGCGGCAGCGGCAGCATGTTGAAAACCGCCAATACGACATTGATCACGATGCCTCCTTCCAGCATCAAGATCACCGGTACAAAAAAATCGGCAATGGACGCCGAAGGTCCGCCCGCGCCACCGCCGCCGATCGAGGGTGCAAGCCATTTCAACATAAGGACGCATGCAAAGGCCATTAGGAAATTGGTTGCGGGACCTGCCAATGCTACCCAGATCATGTCTCGCTTAGGATTGCGCAAGTTGTAAAAATTCACCGGCACCGGTTTGGCGTAGCCGAACAGAAATGGCGCATTAGCAATGATAAGCAGTAAAGGGATCAGAATCGTGCCGAATAGATCGATGTGGGCGATCGGGTTCAAGGTCAACCGGCCCATTTTTGCCGCGGTGGAATCGCCAAGACGATTGGCCACCCAACCATGCGCGACCTCGTGAAACACGATAGCCAGCAATACCGGAAGGGCCCAGATGGCAATTTGTCTTATGGTTTCTTCCAAGATCCTACGTCTATTTGAGGAATAGTTTAATTATGTACGGCAAGGACCCCGCAAACACAAGCCGGACAAAAAGATCTGGAGCATTGGAGTTTTGCCGGAACGGCATGCTCGGAGGCAACTCTCCATCTCCATCAACTCGAAAGTTCGTGCTTTTACTGTTTTCCGGAGCCGCGTTCTCTCGGATGATAGCGCCGGTGCGCCTGTTTGAGGCGGTTGGCATCGACATGAGTATAGATTTGCGTTGTCGAAATATCAGCATGTCCCAGCATCGATTGCACCGATCGGAGATCGGCCCCGCCTTCTAACAAATGGGTTGCGAAAGAATGCCGTAACGTATGGGGAGAAACCCTTTTGTCGATGCCGGCGGCCAACGCGTAACCTCGTATGATTTTCCAAAACCCCTGGCGCGTTAATGCTCGGCCGGATCGGTTGACGAAGAGAAAGGGACTCGCTTTCCCCTTTAGTAAAGGCGGCCGAGTTTCCTGAATATAACGAAAGACTTTTTGCCGCGCCCATTGCCCAAACGGCACGGCGCGAACCTTGGACCCTTTTCCTTTTACGATGAGGAAATTCCCTTCAAAGTTGACTTGCTGGATCTGTAATAGAATCAGCTCGCTTACCCGAAGTCCCGTTGCATATAACAGCTCCAACATCGCCTGATCGCGAGCGCCGAGAATTTCGTTGGAGTCGGGCTGGTTTAAAAGCGATCGAATATCGTCGCCGTTAAGCGCATGAGGCAATTTTCGCGACACCCCGCTCAGGTGAAACTCAGGAATTGAATGATGACTTACCAGCCCTTCGGTTTCCAAAAAACGGTAAAACCGCCTCACAGTGACGATATGCCGGGCGATCGACCTCGTGCTCAGATGGCGCGCGCGCAAACCCGACACGAAGGAACGAAGATGGATGGCCTCTACCCTGTCCCAGGAGGCTATCCCCTGAGCCGATAGAGATTCTGCGAGCTGGGCAAGGTCGCGGCTGTAGGCCTCGACGGTATTTCGAGCGAGCCCCTTCTCGACCTTGATCATCGTCAGAAATGAATCAACGTAGGGATGCAGCGAATCGTTCATCATTGGGAGCGAGGCAGGCATAGAGAGTCTGGCGAATCTTTTGGATTCGGTCGGGATCTGCGACCTTATCGCCCTCTTGGTTTGTGACGAAGAAAACGTCCGCCACTTGATCCACATTGGTGGAGATCTTGGCCACATGAATCGACAGCCCGAGCTGATGCAGCGTGTAGGTGATCTTGAATAAAACTCCAAGGCGGTCCGCCGTGAAAACCTCGACAACCGTGTAAAGTCCCGATGCTTCATTGTCGACTTTGATGAAGGTCGAAACCTTGGGCACTCGCTTTTGCAAAAGCGCCGATTGTGATTTTTCCACAAGACTTTCAACATCGGTGCTTCCCTGCAACACCGCCTCCAAGGTCGAGCGAAACCTGGCCCACCTTTGATCGGCCATCATGACCTCCGAACGGCCGCCGTGGGATACCCGAAAGACGTCAAGAATGCGGCCATCGCTGGCGGTGAAGATCCGCGCATTGAGGATATCTAATCTCATTGCCGCCATGACACCCGCAATGGAGGCAAACAGACCGGGGCGATCCGTTGTACAAATCGCCACGGTACTGCAGTCTTTTTCGGGAAAATGTTCGACGGATATCGCGGCACCCTGGCCTTTGAATTGTTGCATCAGGGCGAAGTGCGCCGGTATTTCGCTTTCGGCCATGGATAAAAAGTAGCGCTCGGGCATCACTTCGATGAACCGGTCGACCTCTTCAGTTGAATCGCTCGTCGATAGTTCGCCCCGAACTCGGGCCTGAATTCGTTGCAACGCGGCGCGAAGATCCTGCCGTTGAAACTCGCCCTTTTCCATGTCTTCCAAAACCGTCAAGGCTTTAATGTAGAGTTCAGCCAACAGCGATGCCTTCCACGGATTCCACACGTCCGGCCCAACGCCTCTAACGTCGGCGTAGGTGAGCAGGTACAGCATCTTGAGATTGTTGACGCCGCCCATGGTTTCAGCGAAATCGTAAATCGTCTTTTCGTCTTCCAGATCACGGCGAAAAGCCGTGTGGGTCATCAGCAAATGATAGCGGACGAGGAATTCGACCAGCGCGCCGTCATCGACGTTGAGCCGCATGCGCTCGGCAATCTGCTGCACCATGGCTGCGCCGCGCTCGGAATGGCCCCCGCCGAATCCTTTGCCGATGTCGTGGAACATCAACCCAAGGTAGAGCAACTCGATCTTTTCGGCCTCTCGCGCCAGCTGGGTCAGCAGCGGCATGGAGTCCTTGAACTCGCCGGCTTTGAGCCGCTCAATCTCCTGGATCAAGCGCAACGAGTGCTGGTCCACGGTGTAAATATGATAAGCGTCGTGCAAAACCATGCACAGGAGTCTGCCGAACTCGGGAATGAATGCGCCGAGAACGCCGCTGCGGTGCATTTCAAGCAGCGTCTCGTAGACGCCCTCTTTCCATTTTAAGATCTGGAAAAAAGCCACATTGGCGGCGGCCGAACGGCGAAACTTATCATCGATCAAACCCAAATGCTCGCGCATCAGTTCTCTGCTCTCGTGACTGAGCAAGCAACCATGCTTTTGCATTTCCGCGAAGATAACTATCAGATTGCCTGGATCGCTCTTGAGAATTTCCGGCTTGGTGATCGTGATGTGGTCTTTGGAAATCCTTACTCCATCTCGCAGGGTTCGCCCCAAGCTGTACACGCCGCCGAAAAATGGGCGGCCGCAATCCGACAAACGATGAATGATCAGAGAGGTGAGGCGGCTGATCTCCGAAGCGTGGCGATAGTAATTGCACATAAAAACTTCGACCGGCTTCAAGCTGCCCTCGCCCTGGAATCCCAGCGTCTGGCTTACCTTCTCCTGTTCCTCGAATGTCAACTGATCGTGATGCCTGCCGGTGAAAAAATGCAGCTCGTTGCGGACCCGCAATAGAAAATCCTGGGAGCTCTTGAGTTTCTCGATATCAGCGGCGCCGACGACGCCCTTGAGGGCGAGAGCGTCCAGATCCTTGACTCGTAGTTTAACCCGGGCGATCCAGCGCGCGGTGTGAATATCGCGTAATCCTCCCTCCCCTTCCTTCACCTCAGGCTCCAAGAGATATACCGAACCGCCATAACCGGCATGTCTGGCTTGATTCTCCGCCAGCTTTTCCTGGATAAACCTATTGACGCGTTTTCCGGCCAAACGGCTGTCGACTGTTTTTTCGAAATCACCGTAAAGGGAGTAATCGCCGCACAAATATCGGGCATCTAAAAGCGCCGTTCTCACTTTCATATCGCTGCCGGCCAAGCGCACCGATTCATTGACGCTGCGGATAGCGTGACCCACCTGCAGCCCGGCATCCCATAGCGTATAAAGAAGTTTCTCGGTGATCGCTTCGACGAATGGCGAGATTTTCCAGGAGTAAAGAATCAACAAATCGATGTCCGAATAGGGATTGAGCTCGCCGCGGCCATAGCCTCCTTGAGCGACGATCGCGCAGTGCGGATAATCGCTTGGATAGCGCCGAAGAAAATCCTTGCTGACAACGCTAAAGAGATGCCGGATCAAGTGATCCATCACCATCGAATAAGCTGCGACGATCTCGAGACCGCCGGCACCGGCGCGGTGTTTCTCGAGCAGCGCTGCACGGCCTTTTTGCACGTATGCGCGCGTTAAACCCGTGAGGTCGGTGGCGTCCTTGGTTTCGTTGAACAACGAATGAGAGAGTGCGATCGAATCCACAAAAACAGTTTACCTTTATAAAGTTTTCATAGCCATGGTTCCCTCGTTGTATTTACCGATGCCTTCCAATAACGCCTCGACCATGGCGTTTTGATACGCTTCTTGGCTCATGGCTCGGCCCTCGACTCGGTTAGTAATAAAAAACATTTCCACCAGGACACTCGGCATCCGGGCGCCTACGAGCACGTAGAACAATGCCTTCTTGACGCCAAGATCCTTAACGTCGCCCATGTGGCGCGACATGCCGGCCACTAAAGCCCCCTGGAGACGGTGTGCCAGAGTAATGGAGTCGTCGAGCTTCATGTTTTGCGTCATGTCGCTCAGGATAAACTGCAGGTCCGAAATGTTCTTTCGCGAGGTGCTGTTTTCTCGGGCCGCCAGCCGCATGGATGCCTCGTCAGTCGTATTGTCGAGATAGTAGGTTTCCAGTCCTCTGGCTTCGACATTGGGGCTGGCATTCATGTGCAGAGATATGAAGAGATCGGCTTCTTCCGCATTGGCAATGGCGGTGCGGTCTTCCAGGGGAATATAGCGGTCGTCTTTGCGTGTCAGAATAACTTCGATGTTCAATTCTTTGTTTAGTTTTACGGCCAGCTTTTTCGCTATTGCTAACACCAGATCCTTCTCGGCGATGCCGCCGACGCCGATAGCGCCGGGGTCTTTGCCGCCGTGACCGGGATCGAGAACGATCTTTCGTATTCCCGACACGACCGGTGTCGGGGGCTTTTTCTCTTTAACGGCGGGGGTCGCAATTTTCTTTTGCGGCATTGAAGCCAGCGCCTCCAAGGCCTTTTCGCCGCGAAGATCTATAATCAACCGATAGGGGTCGGGCAGCAAAAAAACATTGTGATCTTTCAGATGGTTCATATCCAACACGACTCGAACGACGTCTTGGCTAAACTGGCCGATGCGCACCTGGTGCAAAAGGCCGTCTTCGACGGCAATCGGTTCTTTAGCATCCAGGGCAAGCCGCGCTCCTTGGATATCGATATAAATCCGCGGCGGTAGTCCTTTGGCCGGATCCTCCTTGAGCCGGCGAACCTCGTACTTAACTTCTTTGGACAGCTCGACCATAACACGCGTCAAGTTCGCCCAGGACAAAAAGCGCACGGCGCTCAGCAGGCTTTTATCCGACGCAATCGCCGAATCCTGCAGGGCTGCCAATTGATCCTGCCCACGTCGCAGGGAATCGGTATCTAGAGGATTTTCGCGCTGCGCTGATTTGCTCGATGCGGCGGCGCCGGAGGATCTGTTTACTTCTTTGGGTGAATCCGTTTTTTGACTCTGGGCCCGCGCGTAAGAACTCGCACGAAGAAATATCCCGCCCTGCAATAGGAGACCGGCAACTGCGACTGCCATGTAGCGAAAGATTCTATCCTTCATGAGATACCTCGCTCCCGCCAAAATCATTTCTTGGCTTCTTCGGAAAGTCTGAAAAGAATATTGAGCGCCTCCACCGGAGTCACTTGGGAAACATCGATGCTCCGTAACTTATCGCGGAATTTGTCATCGGCGCTCGTAAACAGCGTCATCTGCAAGGGCTGGTCGACGGCTGGCTGGCCGAGGGATTCCAGGCGTCCCCGATACTCGTCGCCGCTCCCTTCCAGCTGCGCGAGAATGGTTTTTGCCCGGTCGATCACCGGCGCCGGCAGCCCGGCCAAGCGGGCGACATGAATGCCGTAACTATGGCTGGCCGCCCCCTCGACGACATTTCTCAAAAAGATGATGTCGCCCTGCCACTCTTTGACGGCGAAGTTATAGTTTTTGATTCGCTCTTTGGTACGGACCAGATCGGTCAGCTCATGATAATGGGTGGCGAACAAGGTTCTGGGGCGATCGGCGTGCTCGTGCAACGATTCCGCGACGGCCCAAGCGATGGAGATACCATCGAACGTGCTCGTGCCGCGGCCCACCTCGTCCAAAAGGATTAAACTTCGCCTCGTTGCGTGCCGCAAAATAGCGGCGGTTTCCTTCATCTCGACCATGAAGGTCGATTCGCCGCGGGCTAAAGAATCGCTGGCGCCGATCCGAGTAAAAACACGATCGACTATGCCGATCCGCGCCTCGCCGGCAGGAACGAAACTTCCCATCTGCGCCAAAATCGCGATCAGCGCGATCTGCCGCATGTAGGTCGATTTGCCTGCCATATTGGGTCCCGTCAGCATGAGGATCTGCCGCTCATCGGGATCGATGACACAGTCGTTCGGCACAAAAGCACCGCGGCCCAGCGCAGCTTCTACCACCGGATGGCGTCCCTCACGCACCGCCAACCTCAACCCGTCGTTCACCTGTGGCGCAATAAAATGACAGGATTCGGCCACTTCAGCCAACGACAACAGAACATCGATGGACGCCAGGGCGGTGCTGGAAGTTTTGAGAGCCGGATAATGAGCCGCGACCTGCCCGCGCACCTGTGCGAGTAACTCGGATTCCAACTTTTCCATGAGAGATTGCGAGTTGAGTACCTTAGCTTCATATTCTTTGAGTTCCGGCGTGATGTAGCGCTCGCCGTTGACTAGAGTCTGCTTGCGAATGTAGTTTTCGGGAACGGCCTTGAGGTTGGACTTGGTAATTTCGATATAATAACCGAACACACGGTTGTAGCGGACTTTCAGGGAGTTAATTCCGGTGCGACGGCGCTCGCCGGCTTCAAACGCCGCAATCCAATTTTTCGCTTGGCTTCGGCCGCCGCGTATCTCGTCCAGCTCTGTGTCAAAGCCCGGCCGGATATAACCGCCGTCTTTCAACGCAAACGGCGGATCATCGACGATGGCCGCGCTGACTAATTGGATGATCTCGGGCAATTCCGACAATTGCTCTCGCAGCGCGCACAACAGTTCGCTGCTCTCGCCGGCGAGCAGGGCCCGTAGCGCGCTCACACCCACCAGCGTCTCTTTGACTGCCACCAGGTCCTTCGGCGAGGCGGTGCCCGCGGCGGTACGCGCGGCCAGGCGTTCCAGATCCTGTATGTTCTGCAATGCATGCTTCAAATCCTGGCGCAGCGGGTAATGATCAACCAGTGCTTGCACGCCTTGTTGTCGTTGGCGAATCGCCGGCACGTCCAACAAAGGATAAAGCAACCATTGACGCAGCCGGCGTGCGCCCATAGGAGTTTCCGTTCGATCGATAACCGAGACCAGCGAGCCTTTTCGATTGCCCTGGTAACTGCTGACGAGTTCGAGATTGGCGCGGGTGTTCTCGTCGAGAACCAGATAATGCGAAGCGACGTAGAAATCCAGCCCGCCAATGACCTTTAGGAACTCTCCCGCATTGGCTTCTAAATAACTGAGAATCGCCGAAGCGGCAGCGATACCCTGAACCCGGTTATCCGCCGCCGACTTATTCGACTCGTCTTTCGATATCAGCTTGCGCGCCGCTTGGCTGGAAAAGAAGTCTTCCGGCGCTGTGGTCACATGGATGGCGGCAAATTCTTTGTGGAGCAGTCTCAGCAGGCTCGTGTCGTTTCGCGGAGCGATGATTTCGCTTGGGCCGACCCGGCCGATCTCATCGATAAGCGATTGTTCCTCCGCCAGCTGCGTATAACGGAACTCACCGGTTGTGATATCGGTAACGGCCAATCCAAAGCTTTGACTCTCCCGACAGACCGCCAGCAGGTAATTGTTGCCGCGCGCATCGAGTGCCTCCACGGCGGTCACGGTACCCGGCGTAATGACGCGCACCACGTCCCGTTGGACGACTCCTTTAGCAGTTTTAGGATCTTCGATTTGCTCGCAGACGGCGACCTTATGGCCCGCCTCCAGCAATTTCTGAATGTACGGCTCGGCTGCGTGGTAAGGGACGCCGCAAAGCGGCACCGCGGCAGAGTCTTCACTTTTGTGACGGGAAGTCAGGGCAATATCGAGGATCCGGGACGCGGTCTGTGCGTCCTCAAAAAACATCTCATAAAAGTCACCGAGACGAAAAAACAGGATGGCATCACGGTACCGTTCTTTGATCTGAAGGTACTGTTGCATCATCGGAGTGATTTTGTTGGGCTCCATCGGGTGTTACGCAAAACCGGTCTTATTCTCGACGTGGCGGCGCATTTCGCGTGAAACGGGTTGGGCCACGACATTGGCAGCGCGCTTGAGGTCGCTGTTCAGTTGGCGCACCAGATTGCCGATGCCCAATGAAAATACGAACTCACGATCGATGGCGTCGAGAATCTTCTTCCGATCGCTGGTGATAACGAAAAGTTTTTCGCCGTCGGTCAAATATTTGGCCGATTTCAGGGCTTGGCCGCCTTTGGCGGTGTATTGTCGCAACGGTTGTAAACAGCGGCGAATCTTTTGCAAACTAAGGCCGCGGTGCGTGAGGTCTTTGATGACTTTTAAGCAAAGCAGGTCGTGAAAGGAATAGAGTCTCTTGGTCCCCCGCCCGTGCGCGAGCTTGACCGACGGGCGAATGAATCCACGCTCATCCCAATACTGAATCTGCCGGAGAGAAACGCCGACGATGCGACTGGCTGCTTTGCTGTTGTAGGTATTCATTTCAACCTGGCGCGAGATAGCGCCGCGAGAATGAAAACAAGAGTGTTTTTAAATTAGACGGACCTAACGCCAAAGTCAAGAAATTCATCGCGGTTGACCGACCCTGCGAGATGTGGTGAAAAGTAGTCTATGTCCTTTCCGGAACACGTTTACGTCGGAACTTCGAGCTGGTCATGCCAAGACTGGTTAGGATCATTCTATCCGGCCAATTTAAAGCCGCGCCAATTTATCGAATGCTATGCGCGCCACTTTCGCGCCGTCGAAATCGACTCGACCTACTACAGTATTCCCGCGCCCTCAGTGGTGACCGCATGGAAAGAAAGGACTCCGCCGGGATTCATTTTCTCGGCCCAGGTGCCGGGCGCGATTACCCATCACAAAATTTTGCAGGACTGTCAGCAGGAGTTCACGATGTTTTTGAAGAGACTGGAGCCCCTGGAAGACCGCCTTGGACCTCTGCTTCTCCAATTCCCCTATTTCAACAAGAACAGCTTTGCCTCACGGCATCAGTTCGACAAACTGCTGCGCCCTTTTCTCAAAACTTTACCTGGGGATTTTAAATTCGCCTTGGAGATTCGCAACAAAACCTGGATCAGTTGGGATTTTCTCGAACTTCTGCGCGAACATTCCGTCGCGTTTGTACTCGTCGCCCAGGCTTGGATGCCGAGCATCGATGTGCTTGCCAGGGCTTTGGACCTCGTCACCGGCGACTTTTTCTATGTCCGTTTCATCGGCGATCGCACAGCTATCGAAAGCAAAACCCGGAGATGGGACAGGCTCGTCGAGGACAAAACCAGTGAAATGTCGGTCTGGGCCGGCGAACTTAAAAAGATCGTCGGCACGGGCGTGCGAACTTACGCGTTTTTTAATAACCACTACGCCGGCTTTGCGCCGGGTTCGGTAAAACTTTTTCATGATCTATGGCAGAAGGCCTAGCAGATGACAGGATCATTAACTAAGACTCAGTCAAACGCTGGTACTTCCCTCTGAAGAAAAGTAGCGGCCGTCCGCCGCTAGCGCTGGCGTTGATGATCTCGCCGACAACGATGGTATGGTCGCCGCCATCATGGCATTGGGTGATCTTGCACTCAACGTAACCAAGCGCCTCGTCGAGGATCGCCGCCCCGTTCTCGCCGGCATGCCATTGGAGACCGGCAAATTTGTCGATTCCTTTAGTTGCAAAACGACGCGAAACATCTTCTTGAGCTTCGCTAAGAAAATTAACCGTGAAGCCGTTTTGTAAGTTGAAACAGGCGTAACATTGCGCACCTTTATCAACGCTGATCAAAACCAATGGCGGATTTAACGAAAGCGACATGAAGGCATTGGCCGTAAGGCCGTTGGGATTGCCGTCTCTGTCTTGGGTCGTGATCACCGTCACGCCGGTGGCAAAATGGCCCATGACTCGGCGTAGCTCTTGTGGTTCTATGGGCATGAGTTTTTGTATTCCGTGGGTTTTTCACTGCTAACAGAGGCAACCGCGTGCTGTCAATCCGGTAGGCATTCATCGTGAGCGCCCGTGGAATGTGACCGGTGAAACAGCAGCGAGCACGAGCGTGTCGCACGAACACGATTGAAAGCGAAACGCTGCCTGCTAGACGAGTCCTCGGGAAAAATGATAAGTAGGAGAAGTACTTAAGGAGGGCATTCCATGGCGGTACAAGAACAAAAAGCCGACAGCTCGTTTGACAGATATATCGCGGAAGTCCGCGCCGTTTGGGGAGACGGCAAAGATCCCCAGTTACCATTCAAGATCGCCGCTTTGATGGAAAAGTTGTTCGCCTCCACAAGCCCCGATGATCCCTGGATGGCGGACATCCTTCGCGATGGAAAGCCATCGCGCGAGCTCTACCGGGACGCCGAGCACGGTTTCATTCAAATGGGCCACGTGCACAAGCAAGGACATAGCAACATGCCGCACGATCACGGCCCATGTTGGGTGGTTTACGGCGCCTTCACCGGCATCACCGAAATTACCAAATACAAACGGACCGACGATGGCACGCAGCAGGGTAAGGCAACGCTCGTCAAAGATGAGTTGCATCGGCTAACCCCCGGAGTGGTACAACCTTATGTGCGCGGCGACATTCATTCGACCCACGCGGTTGAAGGGCCCGCGGTCGTGTTTCGTTTCCTGAGCTACGATTTGGACAAGATCGATCGCAGCCGTTACAACGTGGAAAAAGAGACGGTCATTCCCGTCCCCGCCGCCCGCTAAAAGTTTATTCATGGCTCCTGAAAATATTATTTTCGAGCAGATCCGTTCAGGCGGATGTCTGTCGTACCTCCTTGGCTGTCTCGACAAGAAGAAATGCGTGGTCATCGATCCGGAGCTCGACAAAGCGGATGAGTACGTCGAGCTGGCGAAGTTTTTCTCCTCCGAATTGCTCTACGCGATCGACACTCACACGCACGCCGATCATAATTCCGCGTGCAAGATCCTGCGAGAAAAACATGCCATTCAGGTCATTATGCACCGGACCACCGACACGCCCTACATCGATATCGGGGTCGAGGACGGAGAACTCATCGAATTCGGCGCCCAATCTCTCAAAGTTGTATACACACCCGGGCACACTCAGGACGCCATGTGCCTGCTGTTTCGCGATCGCATCTTTACCGGCGATACGCTTCTCATCGGCGGCTGCGGCAGGACCGATCTACCCGGAGGGAGCCCTGAACTACAATATGACAGTTTGCGCAAGCTGCGCACCCTTGGCGACGAGATTCGCGTGTACCCGGGCCACGACTACCGTGAAGCGGTCTCAACTCTGGGCGACGAAAAACAAAACAATGCCCGCATGCTCATACCTAACGAAAAAGAGTTCGTTCACTTTATGACTTCCCGAAAACCTCCCCTGCCCCGAAAAATCGAGGGCGCTCTCGAATGGAACCGCACGCCGATTCAGGGGACGCAGAGAGGAATGGGAGAAGGGATCTAGGTAGCAGCTGCGTAAAATTCCCACGCTGAGTAGGAGGATGAAGACTGAAAGTGGCAAGAAGAAATGACAGGCGAGACTATGAACGATATCGGCGTTTTTGATTCTTCAGCCCTTAATCCTTCAGCCTTTTTAATAAGCGCGCCTTATACTCTAGGTCTTTTGAATGGCCCGCCAAAACATTTTAATTAACCTGTAATCTAGTCTAGCGAAATGAATTCAGCGAAAGACTGTGCCACCGCCGACATTCTTGCCACAGTGCGCCGGTACTGGGGATATTCCGAACTACGCCCGCTGCAGGAGCAAGCAATACGAGCCAGTCTCGAGCGGCGCGACTCACTCGTAGTCATGCCGACGGGCGGTGGAAAGTCGCTTTGCTACCAAGTCCCTGCTGAACTGGCGCAGCGGACCGACATCGTCGTCTCGCCGCTTATCTCCTTAATGAAGGATCAGGTCGACGGACTGCGCCAGTGCGGTTATCCGGCGGGGGCCCTTTACAGCGGTATGTCCCTCGACGCGGTCCATGAGACCGAAGAGGCGATTGTCACCGGCCGCTGCAGGCTCGTCTTCGTCGCGCCGGAGCGGTTGTTAACACCGCGCTTTTTACAGCTCATTGAACGCCTCAATGTGTGCGCTTTCGCGATCGACGAGGCGCACTGCATCAGTCACTGGGGGCACGACTTTCGCCCGGAATACCGCCAGCTTGCCGAAATAAAGACACATTTCCCGCAGGCCAGCATACACGCATACACGGCAACGGCCACGGAGCGCGTGCGCACCGATATCATCGCGCAGCTGGGACTGCGAAATCCCGTCGCGCTCGTCGGTACCTTCGACCGTCCTAATTTAGTCTACCGAGTCGTTCCCCGTGTCGACGCGCGAGCGCAAGCGCTGGAAGTCCTGAAACGCCACCCTGGCGAGGCGGCGATCGTCTACTGCATCAGCCGTAAAGATACCGAATCGATGGCGGCGTTCTTACAGGCGAACCGGCTGCGCGCCGGCTACTACCACGCCGGCATGGAAGCGGATCAACGTCGCCGCACACAAGAGGCCTTTGCCGCAGAGGCGCTCGACGTAGTGGCCGCGACGGTTGCTTTTGGCATGGGCATCGACCGTAGCGACGTGCGCTGTGTTATTCATGCCGCTATGCCCAAAACCATCGAGCACTATCAACAGGAGACAGGCCGCGCGGGCCGTGACGGATTAGAAGCGGAGTGCGTGTTGCTTTACTCCGCCGCCGATATCCTGCGCTGGCAATCGCTGATCGAAAGAAGTGCCGTGGAAACGGCTTCTGCCCCTGAGATCATCGCCGCGTCACGTAGTCTACTCGAACATACTCGCCGCTTGTGCACCAGCGTTCATTGCCGCCATCGTAAGCTGTCGGAATACTTTGGGCAGGAATATCCAAAGCTGAACTGCGAAGCCTGCGACGTCTGTCTAAATGAAGTCGAAGGCCTCGCCGATGCGACGGTAAATGCGCAAAAGATCCTGTCCTGCATAGCGCGCGCCGGTGAAAACTTCGGCGTCGAGCACATCGTCGATGTCCTGCTGGGCGCCAACACCGAGCGAGTTCGGCGCTGGGGCCATGAGCAGCTGAGCACTCACGGTTTGATGAAAGGCACCGACCGCAAGTCTCTCACCAACATGCTTTACCAGCTCGTTGATGACGGACTGCTTGAGCGCACTGACGACGAACGTCCGATTCTGCATTTGAACGACGCATCAAGGGAAGTCCTCCGCGGCAAGCGCAGCGTGCGGCTCTTGCAGGCAAAAACGAGAGTCAAGAAAACCCGTTTTGACGAAAAGTCTTGGGAGAACGTCGATTCCGGATTATTCGAGAGCCTGCGAAGTCTACGGCGGCAACTCGCCAGCGAACGTGGCGTGCCGGCCTATGTGTTGTTCAGCGACGCCACACTCCGCGACATGGCGCGAATGAGACCCGGCTCATCCGACTCGCTTCTCAACATACGCGGCGTCGGCGAAAGTAAGCTCGCCGATCTTGGACAACGTTTCCTCGATCAGATATCGAGCTATTGCAGTGCCAATGGATTGAAGCCAGACGCCGCTAGCGCAGCCGACCGGCCGAGAACGCATCGCAAGTAAAAACGAAATATTACAGCCAGGTTCCGAATTGTTCGCTAGGGAAAGTATGAACACGCGCTTTAGTTCCAAACTGGCGCGAGTGACCACAAGATTTGTCAATCTGCGATTGCGATCCTATTTGTTCGCGAAGCACGGCTGAAAATCGTTTAATCCTTCTAAAACGGCCTCTGATCACCCAGTCGCTGGAACGCGATACCGCCAATGTCTCGGAAATGGCAGGCTGTCTCAAAACGGGAGATGAATGGCAAATATTTTTTGGCAATCGCTCGATTTCGAGGTACAATGCCACTCTTTTAGAAGGGATATTATTAGAACGCACTTCAGGGAGCTTTTACCCTATGCGGGCACGCGACAAAATTCTCATCTTAATGCTCATCGTGACCCTAACGTTGGGAGCATTCATTCTCTATTCCAGTGATAGTGACAATTCCTTGAGCCGTTTTCGTTCACTCGTTTCGAGCAGTCCTTTGAGATTGGTGACCGATGAGATCCTCAGTTCCGCGGACTCAGCGAGTGTGTGGTACGGGGGAATTTCGTTGCTCGCGATCTTTATGGTCGGACTGGTATTGAAGTCGGCTAGCGGCGCGGAGCTGCGCGCGTTTAGAGAGCGATTGGTCGGGATGGAGGTTGCCAAGGCAGAGTTGGAGACCTTGCTGCAGGATACGGTTTGGAAGGAAAAGCACGCCCGGCAGGCAAAAGACACTGCGGTCAAAGAGTTGGAAGCCAGCATCAACAGAACCTATGCCCTTGAACGTCAATTAAGGGAAAACGAGAAGCTGCTGAAGAGCACCGAGCAAGACTCAAAAGCGCTCCGATCTCAAGTGATCTCCCTTAGTGAGCGACCGGGCGATATGGCATCGTCTCACGCGTCGAGGCAGAGCGAGAGCATGCTCCGGAACGAGCTTAGGAAAACAATCGACCTTTTGCAGGCAAAGGAATCCGCCGCCAAACAGTTAGAGAAGAACTTGACTGGAAAAGCCTATGCTTTGGAGACTCAACTCAGCGTTAAAGAGACCCTGCTAAAGGAACGTGATACAGAGCTCAAGGCGCTTAAGGCGCAACTCAGTGAGAAGCGGACTAACCATCAGGCCGAACATTTGCTGGCGGAGGAGTTGAGACAAGCGCAGCAGGCGGCTCAGGCAAAGGATGCTGCCTCTAAAGAGCTGGAGAAAAGCTTAACCGGAAAGCTCCATGCTGTGGAAATTCAATTAAACGAGAAACAGGAGCTGTTGCAGGGGCGGGATACGGAGCTGGAGGCGCTCAGGTCCGAAATGGCGGGCCTGACGGAGCGGCTGAGCGACGTGGCATCGGCCAAGGAGCGGGCCGAGAATGCGCTGCAACAAGAGCTTAAGAAGAAAACGGAGCTGCTGGGGGCGAAGGAAAGCGCCATCAAGTCGCTGGAAACTAATCTGAGCGCAAGAGTCCATGCTCTGGAAAATCAGCTAAGCGAGAAGGACGCATTTCTCAAAGACCGCGATGCGGAACTGGGTGCCCTCAACTCACAGCTGAGCGCAATGGGTTTAGCTAAAGAGACGATCGAAGCTCAGTTACGGGAGGAGCTAAGGAAAACGACGGAAATTCTGGCGGTAAAGGACTCTACCGTCAGAGATCTGGAAAAGAGTTTGAATAAGACCGTCGCGGCTCTGGAGAATCACGTAGGCGAACAAGAAACGATCCTCAAGAACCGCGATACAGAGATAGAAGCGCTCAAATCCGAAGTCGAGACTTTCAAAGCTCAGCTGAAGAAGATGGAGTTAGTCTCGGATCGTGCGGAGGGTATGGGCCAGGAGCAGATTGCCCAAGGAAACGGTTCCAGCATCGAGCTGGAGGAAAGCTCAAAGAGAGTTCATTCACTGCAGAGTTTGTTAAGGGAGAAAGAGGATCTTCTCGAGACTCGCGAGGGAAAGATTCAGAGATTGGAATCCGAGCTCAAAGAAAAGAGAACGGAACTAGCCAGGCGTGAGATAGCGGTTTGGCAGTCAATTGAAAGACGGATCTTATGGAAACAAAGGCTTAGGAAGATAGGTATTAATTTCAAGGATTGAGGCTCCTTCTACCAACCCCGTATCGCCAGCAAGCTTCTCATCGATTTGGGCGCAACAAAGCACAATAACTCGTTTTCAGCTGTCTGCTAGCTAAGCTAGTCCGTCAGGTAATACGCCTCCGTCGCCGGCTTATACGAACGTGGCAGCCATAGCGGGCGGCGCAGGTTACCCGGTCCGGGGGCCGGCCGGGTCTTAAGCAACCACCTTTTGTACACCTCGTGGGACTTATGGGTATCGACGAAAACGTCGCCATATTTGTCGTCGGGACCCGGTTTCGTCACGCGCACTTTCTGATGCCAACAGTGCTGTCCGCTGATAAAATCGGGCTGTACCGGAAACGTTAAATTCTGATGCACGCCGCCGTCTTGCCAAAAGATTCTTTCGGAGTCCGGGTCGTCGCTCTTGAACGGTTTAATGCCGTGAACCTGGCGCATCAGCCATTTGCCGGCTTCTAACTGCTTCAAATCGACCAACGCTGTGGACCAGCGTTCGCCGCCGGAATTCTCCTGCAATCGCCAGCGGCCGAGATGATGCGAACAGGCGATGACTCCGGGCTTGATTCCTTCGGTCACCCAAACCTTGTCGATGAAATAACCGATCTCGGTATGTATTTTTAAAAGATCGCCGGTCTTCACGTCGAAATTCCGCGCGTCTGTCGTATTGAGCCAAAGGGGATTGCGATGAGAAATCTCGTACAACCATTTGGCGTTGCCGGAACGCGTATGTATCAAAGTGGGCAAGCGGAACGTCGGCAAAAGCAGCATCTCGCCGGCGTTGAGATCGATGTTGTCGGGATGAACGTGACTCTTGATGTAGCCGGGAATAGCGTGCTCGGGCCAGTTCCAATCCTTCAATGTCTTGGAAAAAAACTCCAGCTTGCGCGATGGAGTCGGAAAACCCGCAGAGGCTTTGCCGTCCACCTCGACCCCCAGGACGACGCCATTCTTAGCGATAATTTTTGTCGCCGGATCGACGGTGGCGTCCTCTATGTCCTGCCACTTGAGCCCGGTCTCGTGGACATTATAGACGTTGTCTTCGATCAAGAAGGCGCCGAATTTACGCATGTACTGCAATGGGGTCAAACCCTGTTCCGCCGCCGTGGCTGGAAGACCGGGGACGCTGTTTTCGAATATCCATCGGTAGTAATCGTCCACGGTCATCTTTTTGCCGGACTCGTACGGCGATTCAAAGTACTTGCGAATTCCCAGCGATCCATCGGGATCAACGCGCCAAGACAGCTCAATCCAAAATTCGTCTTCTTCCCAGACTTCGCCGATGCCAGCCTCGGCATGGGCTTCATAGGTAAAACTGAATTTTTTACCCTGTTTTTCCAACGCAACCCGTAACACCGGCTGCCGGAATCCAATCCATCGTGCTGCCTGGGTCTCCTGGCTCATGAGATCGTGCCGTTCGGATGCGTGTCCCATCGGCAGAACGTAATCGGCGAACCAGGCGGTCTCGCTCCAGATCGGTGTCAGGCAAGCGTGGCATTCAACCTTGCTCTCATCGTTCAACATTTCGATCCAGCTCATGCCGTCGGGGTTGGTCCACACCGGGTTATAAACGCGGGTAAAGTACATTGCGAGCTTTCCCCGTCCTTCCTTTATGAAATGCGGCAGCAGAAAGCTCATTTCAAAAAACGCCAAGGGATATTCTTTCGGCAATAACATCTCGTTCCAAACTTTTGCCGGCGGCGGCATCAATGGCGGCGCCGGAATGTATTTGTTGGTTGCATTTGGCGCCGTACCTCCCACCGTTCCCACCGCTCCAACGAGCACGACCAGGAACTGCAAAGCCCGCGCGACCTGCCAGCCGCCGAGGTTTCCTGCGGCGGCATTGCGCCATACGTGCGCGGAGAAAGCCGAACCTGCCTCGGCTATTTCATGAGCAACTTCAATTAGAGCTTGAGGATCGACACCCGCTTCCTTGGCGGCGAATTCGGGCGTGTAGCGCGCGTAGACTTCCTTCAAAATCGAGACGAAAGACAGGAAAGTTTGCGGTTTCTCGGGGTGTTCCTCACGCAAATATTCTTCCCAATTCACCCATTTCCGGACAAAGTCACGGTCGAACAAGTTTTCCCGCAGCAGTATATTGCACATGGCAAGAAGAATCGCCGCTTCGCTGCCCGGCCACGATGACAGCCAGTAGTCCGCCTTAGAAGCAGTATTGGAGAGCCGCGTGTCGATGACACAAATCTTTGCACCGCGCTCCTTGCCTTCGATGATGCGTTGGGCATGCGGATTAAAATAATGGCCGGTTTCGAGATGAGAGCTGAGCAACAACATGAACCGGGCATTGGCATGATCCGGCGAAGGCCGATCGATCCCCGACCAGAAGGCATAACCGGCGCGCGCCCCGGCGGAGCAAACATTGGTGTGGCTATTGTGACCGTCGATACCCCAGGCATGAAAAATCCGTTGGTGATAGAGCAACTCATGACCGGGCCTGCCGACGTGATACATGATTTCGTTGCGCCGGTCCTCTTGCAAGGCGGCGCGCACACGGCCCGCGATATCGTCGAGAACTTCGTCCCAGGAGACCCGCTCCCACTTGCCTTCGCCTCTCTTGCCCACGCGCTTAAGGGGATACTTGATACGTTCGGGATCGGTAACCTGATTGAGCGTCGCCGGCCCCTTGGCGCAGTTCCGGCCGCGGCTGCCTGGGTGCTCGGGGTTGCCCTCGAACCTGCGAATGCGATGGCTGTCTTTTTCAACGATTGCGACGAGCCCGCAAGCGGCCTCGCAATTAAAGCAAATGGTCGGAATAATCCGGCAGTGCTTTTCTACTTTCCTCGGCCATTGCGCAGTGTCGTATTCTACCCATTCGTCCCATCGCTCGACAGAAGGGAAACTGGCCAGACCGCCGTTTGCGCCGTCGAGTTTTACCGCAACCGGATGAAGTGGCGTTCGATTGTCGCTCATTTTTAGAATCCTTTTTAGCTCAATGGTATTGCCTGACCGGCTTTGATCCACAAATTTTCGTACATCCACAACCCGAGCAATGCCAAAGCTGCCGCAATGATTTTAGGAAACAAGGAAGCGACGGGCCATAGAACGAGCACCACCGGGACAAGGGTACCAAGCCCGATGACGAAGATCCAAAACGACTTGCTCAGCGCTCCCTTGATCAATAAGTCGCTTGCCCGTACCGAGTCTTCGGAGCCATGCTTCATAAACAGCTCGGCGAAGATCATCGCCAGGCCGGTCAGGAGAGACACGATAAGAAGGTTACCTAACCAAGAAAACATCAGCAAAGTGACTCCCAATAAAACCCCCATCAGCGTAAGCGTCGCCGCCCCGGCCGTGATGGCTTGAATAAGCAGGTGCCAAAACAGCAACGGACTCTGCCAGAAGTCCCGGCCCCTTGCCTGAGCAAAGAGAAATGCCGAATAGCCCGCCGACGCAATAGCAAACAAAGCCGCGGCCCATATAACCGCTTGCGAGACAGTCCCGGTCAGGATTCTCTGCCCGAGCCAAAGCCCCGCCAAAATCCCATAGGCTGTGAGAACATAGCCGCCTAAGACCAACCATGAATTCAAGTTAGGCTTGGTCAGCAGAAACAGGAACCGCGACGGTTTCTTCAGATCGAAAACTAAAAGCAGCATGGTTGCCGTCAAAAAAAACAGCGACACGATGGGGCTAAAAAAATTCAACACTAACTCGTCCTGCTCAAAACCCATGTTCAGGAACAGAGCGGAAAGCAGCAGCACGCCGGTGGCGATGGATTTCGTCCAAAGATAGGTGGCGATCTTTTTTCCCCAGGGAATCATGTGTGGAACGTCATAAACTTCGCGGGCGCCACCTGGGATCGGCCTGTCCGTTTTGCCATTTCCCAACGCATACAGATCCTCACCGGCTTGTTTCTCCGCCCAAAAATGGCTCGACTGGGGCTCCATCATGGTCGGGTTGAGCAAGTCGCCTTCAACGCCGACGTAAAAGAGCTTGGGCTTTGTCCCCTTCTCCGGCTTTCGAACACTGACCTTGTCCATCGCAACGCGCCGGCTGACCTCGCTCTGAGGATCGTCGAGGTCGCCGGAGAGGATTGCTTGCGTCGGGCAGACCACTTCGCAGGCGGGTTTATAGCCCATTTCGACGCGCGAAGCATCGAAGTTACACTTCGCCGCGGTATTGCGATCGGGATCAATATAAAGGGCGTCGTATGGACACGCTTGCATGCAGGATTTGCAGCCGATGCAGCGCTCGTTGTCGAAATCGACGATGCCGTCGGATCTGCGAAAGAGCGAAATCGTCGGACAGATCTCGATGCAAGGCGCATCGTCGCAGTGGTTGCAGCGCAGCACGGCAAAGTGACGCCGGGTGTCCGGGTAAATGCCTTTCTCGACGTACTTTACCCAGGTCCGATTAACGCCGACTGCAATGTTATGCTCCTCTTTGCAGGCCACCGTGCAGGCATGACAGCCGATGCAACGGTTCTGGTCGATAACGAATCCGTAGCGCATTGGAAACCTTTCTCTTCAGGGGAAATGCAACTGAGGCGGTGGCAATTCCTTAGGTCATAGCAGAGGGTCGCTAAAAACTCCAACACCTATGCGAATAGCAATGCGCGGTTCGCTGGCAGCAGGATCATAAGTAAAGACACCATAGGAGAGAAGAAGATTCTTCGCGTTGCTCAGAATGACAGACGGAGGAGATAACTTTTCTCCGTTGCGGGTGATATAACCCGCACCCGTCACGCTTTGCCTGCACTCCGATTACCTTCCTTGTCATCCTGAGCACATTCGCGAAGGATCTGCTTTTGTTTTAACGAACCGTGTCGGTCGGGATTCTTGATCGTGCCCAAAGTAATGCCGCCGATGGATTACCTGACTAAATGGAAAATATGCCTATCGCCTCGTCGGAAAAGCCGGCGGGATGATGTCTTCCGTGCTTCTACCGTTCCAATCGCGACCTGCCCAGCTGTCCCAGGCGCGTTTCGCTCCGGCATCGGCCTGCGCAAACAGATCATCTTCGTCGATGCGTGTCGATCGACCATTTTCTATGACAACTTCGCCGTCGACGATGACCGTTTCGACGTCCGCGCCGCTGCCGTATTCGACCAACGCATTGATCGGATCGCGCGCCGGACCGTAGCGAGTCGTGCGCAGATTGACGATCACCACGTCAGCTTTGGCGCCCACCGCGAGACGCCCGAGATCCTTCCGCCCGAGAGCGCCGGCGCCGCCGATGGTCGCGGCATTGAAAACTGCAGCCGGACGCGCGCCCGAAGCGTTTTTATCGACGAGCCGCGAGATCAAGGAGGCGTAACGCATCTCTGCAATGATATCGAGCGGATAGGTATCGGTTCCTAAACCGATATTTATGCCAGCCGCGAGATACTGATCGAAGGACTCCATCGCAAAGGCCATCTTGGCGCATTTGTGCGGGCAGTGGCCGACGCTTGCGCCTGAATCGGCGATGAGCTTCAACTCCTCGCCACGTGGATAATCAATTCGCGAATGGCCGCCAGTGATGGCCATATGACCGAGAGTGGTGCGCGGTCCAAGAATACCTGTATCGGCTAGATATTCGACTACAGGTTTACGGTGGCTATTGAGAATGTGAAGGAACTCACGCGTGTTACCGCCGGCATGAATATGGATCGGCACGTCCAGCTCTTTAGCCGCGGCGACACTTTCTTTCAGCAGCGAAGGTTCGCAGGTTTCCGCTTGTGCTGGATTCAATATTCCCTGGACCCTGCCGTTATGAGCGCCATGATACTGCTTGATGAACTCGACCGCCCTCTTGAGACCGGGACGGCCCCTGTCCTCCCGTTCTTCGTAGTAGTGGCGGCCCTGCACGTCGGTAAATATGTCGGCGCTACGGTACGGCGGGCTGAAGAACACCCGCCCTCCCTGCTGGCCGGCGATGGCCACATATTCGTCTAAAGCTCCCGGGCCACCGCCCGGATCGAGAACCGTCGTCGAGCCGTTTTTTAATGCGCTAAACAACGCAAACTTTCGTCCGATCGCCACTGCCGGAGCCGGCGGTGGGGTAACTTTTTCTTTCAATGGCGCGCCGAAGACAAACCAGTTGGCGGTCAGGTAATCTTTCCGCGTCACGTCGGCAAGCAAATAATCGCCGACGTTAAGCTGCGAATGAACATGAAGATTAACAAATCCCGGAGAAACGATCTTACCGGAGGCATCGATCACTTTGTCGACGGGCAGTGATTTATCCGTCCCCACCGACTCGATCGTATTGTTATCGATGATTACTGAACCATTGGGGATTATTTCATGGCCGGTGCCGGACCAACCCACTACGACGCCGCCATCGATGCGAATTTTCATTGCCAGGACCTTTATCTCTTTGCAGACTACTGAAACTTCAGACCTGAAGGCTCGGTGTGTCTTCCTCTTTGCCGTGGAGCGCATACCAATAAATGCTGTTCATGTAGCGCCAACGACGAATCGTTGCCTGTTCCACGGTTTTGATCGCCAGGGCCTGGAGCTCGGGCGTATTGCAATACTTTTCGACGATGGCAAAGCCCTTTGAGCCGTGGATCTCATCGGCGTAGACATGCTCTTCGAAGAATCTGATTTCCCGCGCATGCGGCGCATACCCATAATGCTTGTGCAAAGCCGGAACAATTTTTTTGCAGATATCTAAAAATTGCGATTCCAACCCGATAAACATTCCCGCGACAGCACCCTGCCATGGGGTCTGATAAACCATTCGCCAACCCCAGCTTTGCAGGCCATCCGTACCGGCGAGAACGAGGGTTCCTTCGACGCTGTCCCGGGCGACTCCGCTGGCGGCGACGTAGTCCTTCAACATATCCAGATGACGATCGTCCGGGTTTTCCTCGTCGCCGAGATTTTCAAACAAATAGTTTTTCACATCGCGCAGCGGAATCTGCGAAGCTTCGTAGGCCATCCAGTTCAAGTATTCGGCGACAAAGTGATAGTGTTGGGTGCAATAGAAAGCGGTCTGTTCCCTGGTCAATTTACCCTGCGCCCAGAGCTCGAAGAACGGATGGTTCTTGCTGTGCTTGCGATCGCGAGTGGCGACTAATTGATCATGAAAACTATTGCTCATGAGAGTTCCCTAGGCTTTTCCTCCAGTACACTTCAGAGTAGGGAACGGTCGCGACCGTTCCCTACTCTCTTACGTCTCAAGTCTGTCCTGGAACTTTTGAACCTTTGAACCATTGAACGGCTGTTTTTCATCCCGCAACGGTGCTTATCCCTCGCCACGCTCGATGATTTGTTCGACCGGTTTAAGGCGAATGTCAATCAAGGCAACCTGCCCGCCCGCCACGGCACGCAGCCCGCGCTCAATGGCCTTGCGCACCTCGCCGGGCTCTTCGACTTTTTCACCATAACCGTCGAAAGCTTTAACGATCTGCGCATAGTCGGGACAAGGCGCAATGTGCAGGCCGGAAAAATTATTCGATTTCACCGCCCAGCCGTCGGGATAGTATTTGGGCACGCCGGATTTCTGCGAGAGATAACCTTCGTTATTGAACATGATGGTGAGAAACGGCAAGTTATGCTCTTGGGCCGCGCCAAAAGCAGCCGGAGCCGGATCATAGTTAAAAGAACCGTCGCCGATGAGGCAAACCACCGGGCGTTTCGGGTTAGCGGCCTTCACACCAAGAGCGGTCGATAGGCCGGTACCCAGACCGCCGATACAGCCGGCGAAGAAAGAGCCTGGTTTCAAATTGTCGAAATAACGATGCACAGCCAGGCGGTGCGTGATGGTTTCCTCGACAAGCATGACATCGGCGGGCAATACCTGGCTGGCCTCATGGGCAACCCAGCGCGTGTCCATCGGTTTGGTATTGGCTAACGCCTTGGCGTCTTCACGCCATTGTTTTCGTCTTGTCTCATTGGTCTTGCCCAGTTGTTCGGCGCGCTGCCGGCGCGAACTATCGCTCGCGGATACTCGTTTTTTCAGCGCTGCAAGAAGGTGTTCGAGCGAGCTTTCGATTTCGCCGGTCAAGCAAAGGTCGGTCTGAAAACCATAATACGGCATTTCAATGCGCAGAGGGTTTTCGTCCAGGAGCGCAATCTTGGCATTTTTTGACGGCGTCTTCGAGGCCGGATGCCATGGCGCTATGACGGAAAGCAGAAAGATCACATCCGCACCGGACAGATATTCTTTTGGGTCATAGCCGCCGTGTAGCGGATGGGTCCTGGGAAAATTCAGCGAGCCGGTGCTGCGCGTTTCGCAAACGGTCATGCCAAGCAGCTCGGCAATTTCCACCAAACAGGCAACCGACTTTTCTGTGCGCCCTGCATCCTCGGTCACAACCACCGGGTTGTCGGCGCCGGCGAGCATGTCGGCCAGCTCCTCGATGCCTTTCGGATCGGCTGTCGCGCCCGGCGCGAATCCCCGGTCCCCTGGAACGTCTTTGATCATTTTGTCGAACAGATATTCCATCGGTAGCGATACAAACACCGGACCTCGCGGCCCCGCCATGGCTAGCTGGCAGGCGCGCTGGATGGTTGCCGGCAGGATCGATTTGGTATTTACGCCGAAGCTCCACTTGACGGTGTGATCGACCAGCTTAGCGGGACCGCCCATGTCGCTCAGGTGGCTCAACCACTGCCCGCCCACGTCCGGTCCCTCGTCCTCGCCGAATCCGATGGACTCGCCGCTGAAAACGACCATCGGTACCTGCTCGTGGCGGGCGGCACGCATCGCCATGGTGGCGTGCAGCGAGCCCACGGTTGTGTGAATCATGACCGCCGGCAGCTTGCCGGTCGATTTGGCGTAACCACTGGCCATACCGACGGCGACTTCTTCATGCCTTGTGCTCAAATAGGCCGGCATTCCCTCCACGCCGGGCTCGGCCAACGCCTCCCATACGGGTGACCACTCCGAACCGGGAGAAGCGAATATCTTTTCCACGCCCATTTTGCCCAACACGCGCAGTAAAGTTTGGGCTCCCGTTAATCCCTTAGTTTCGATCATGTTAACTCCTAATTGCTAGATTAAAGTTTCTCGTTTTAAGTTGTCGAAACAGTCCGGCTAGTGACGACCCTGTTTAGCTTTACCGCACTGTCATTCTGGGGCGAAGCCGAAGTATCTAGATCCTTTGCTTTGGCTCAGGATGACGGCGAGGGAACGTTATGAACCTAACGCCTCCCCGCTGTCAGCTCAAATTATAAAATCGTTTAGCATTGTTGAGCAAAATATCTTTCTTCGCTTCCACGGAAAGATCTTCACGGTTCCAAACAATGGATGCCGATTCCGGCCAACTCATATCCCAATGCGGATAATCCGAGGCATACATCAGGGTCTTGGAGCCGATCTCGTTGACCACGTAGCCCATCATCTTTTCTTCGGGCTCGCAGCCGTAGTAACTATTGCCGCTGGTCAAGTATTCGCTGGGTTTTTTCTTGCACAGCGGAGCCTCTACTCTACCGCGCTTCTCCCATTCCTCGTCCATTCGTTCCGCCCAGTACGGAATCCAGCCGCAGCCGACCTCTAGATAACCGATTTTCAAGTTCGGATACAGCTCGGGAATACCCCCGAAAACAATGCCTGTCAGTTGGCGCAACACCGGAAACGGATGACCGGTGGTGTGCAGGCAGATGAATTTGTCGAAAATTTCGGTGCCGGGCTCATCACCGCCGAACGCATGAATCGCAATCGGCGTATTGAGCCGCTGGGCCTCCTCATAGACCGGATGAAACTCGGGACTGCCCAAATTCTTACTATGCGCCTGGGCCGCCAGCATACCTCCGCATAATCCGAGCTTGGTAACCGCGCGGTTTAGCTCCTTGGCCGCTGCGGCAGGATTGTTGACCGGGAGATTGGCCACTGCCTTGAGACGAGGCGAGGCTTTGCAGTAGTCCGAGATGAAATCGTTATAAGCGCGGCACAGCGCGGCATTGAACGCCGGATCCCGAATGGCACCGATACCCAAGCCGCTGGTCGGATACATTACCGCGCTATCGATTTCCTGTTTGTCCATGGCGGCCAGCCGCTCTTCGTGTTTCACGCCGGAAAAACCCAAGGTTCCGCCTAAGTTGCGATCGTATGTCTCGCGTAAAAAAAACGGCGCTCTTTGGCTCCGGTACGGTTCGTCCAGGTAAGGACGAAGATTATCGTCGAGATCCCGCGCATGGGCGTCGGAGTCCAAAACCTTGACTGCTTCGCGTAATTCCATAAGTGCTCCTCTACGGGTCGACTATCTTCTAAGCATGCGCCGCAATGGTTTCATCCTTGACGGCGGCTTTGGGCAGTGACGCCGGTACTTTCAAGTCATAAAGTTTTGTCACGTTGGTCGTGAGCAGCTTGGCTCGATCGGCTGCGGCAAGATGACCCATATCACGAGCAATGACGTCCCGCGAATTCGGCCAGGTTGAATTCTGGTGCGGATAGTCGTTCGACCACATACAGTTGTCACAGCCCCACCAGGAAAAGAGTTTGCCGCCGACATGATCGTTGAAGAAAGTCGCGTAAATCTGCCGGCGAAAATATTCGGTCGGCGTCTTATCGATGGTCAGTGTCTCGGAATGTCGATGCCGCTTAAATGCCTTATCGCACTGGCCGAGCCAGAACGGCATCCAGCCGATTTCATTCTCGACGGAAACCACCTTGAGTTTGGGATAGCGTTCAAGTACCCCCGAAAAAATGATATCGAACAGGGCATCCTCAATTTCACGCGTCTGTTGCACGCCGATTCGGTAGCGTTGGATGCCATGGGTGGTCTGGCGGTTCATGCTATCGCCGAAGCCGGTCAGGATATGCAGGTGAACCGGCAACTCGAGATCCTGCGATGCCGCCCAAAAGCGTTCGTAATGTTCGGCCGTAAAAGGCAGTTTTGGGTGCGGCACTTGCCAAACCATCGTGCCGACGATCCCTTGTTTCTTGCAGCGCTCCATCTCAGCAATGGCGTGATCGATATCGAACATGGAAAGCAAAGCGATACCATAAAGCCGGTCCGGCACTTTCTGGCAATAGTCGATCACCCAGTCGTTATAAGTTCGAAACAGCGCTTCCTGAAGCGCGGCATCCTCAAGGCAAAACAAACCTAGACCCAGGCTGGGGTAGAGGACTTCGGCGGCGACGCCGTCGGTAACCATGTCCTTCATGCGCTCCATGGGATCCCATCCGCCCGGCCGGGCTACCGAAAATCCGGCGCGGCGAAAACTCTCGACTTGATCCGGCCGTTGGCCGGCCATGAACAGCCCGCCCACCGCTTGCACCGGCACCTCGGCAGAGCCGAACATCCATGCGTCACGCTTCTCGTCGAAAAACGCCTTCGGGGCGCGTGGTTTGAAGGACGACGGCACTCCCTTCTCCCACAGATCCGGGACTTCGATCACATGGGAGTCCGACGAAATAATGGTTTCTTCCATAACTCCTCCTTAAAGAAAGCTATTTTTTAGCCCATAACTGATCGAAAAATCCGCTTTTTTCCATATCTTGCAAAAACGAGTTGTCGATCATTTCTTGAGGTCTGACTTTTTTGCGCGTGGGTCGGTTTGAGCAATTTCCTCGAGAGTCGCCTCCAGCGCCTCAGCCTTGATCTCCAGCCTCGGCTCCAGCGCCTTGATCTCGGCATTGTATGCGGCATCGAGAATCGATTTCTCGGTGACCCGCAAATATTGCTTGTCGGGAGCCGGAGCGGCATGCGCAGAAAATTGGAACGAGCCCAATAGCAGCGAAAAAACAGTCGCGACGGTCAACTGTGGTGTCTTCCTCATCGGGTTTTCTCTCCTCCGGCCGTGCGGCCGCGTGGCTAAATAGGACCTGATCAATGTTTCACGAACCTGTCTCTTCTAACTCCTTAGCGGACCGATTGTCAAAGAACTTAAACCAGATCGGAGTGGCATTGGCTCGCCGATCCATGCAGCTCAGGAGCAAAACCTCTCTTTCCACTGCGCGATCGCTTTTGGGTTCACCACCGTGTCCGGCGCCTTGCCGTCGAGGATCGAGAGTATGCTCTGAGCCGCCAAACGTTGACCGGCCTCCAGCGAGCCGGGATTATTGCCGATGATGTGCGGCGTCATGGTCAACCTCGTCGGATCGACCTGGCGTAAAGGATTGTCCATAGGCGTCGGCTCTTCATCGAAGACATCCAGGGCCGCTCCGGCGATAATCCCCTCGTTTAAAGCTTGTGCAAGATCAGCCTCGTTGAAAACCTGCCCGCGTGACGTGTTGACGATATAGGCGGTCTTCTTCATCATCCTGAGTTGCGGCAACTGCATCATCTTGCGAGTTTCTCGGGTAAGGACGACATGGATCGTTACGAGGTCGGACTCTTGCAGCAACTCTTCCAACGAGACCATCTTGATCCCCAGAGAGGCCACTGTTTCCTGAGAAACGTAGGGGTCGTAACCGAGAAACTTCATGTCCCACCCGCTCAACCGTTTGACCACGTTGCGTCCAATACGGCCGACGCCGATGATGCCGATAGTGCGACCCATCATGAGTGAGCCACGATTCTGCGGCTCCTTCCAACCGCCTTTACGCAGGAGTTCCTCGTTGAACTTGAGCCGCTTGAATTGCATGACCATCAGTCCCACGGTGGCCTCGGCGACACCCATGTAGTTCTCCGGCGTCGGGCTGTTGCAGCAGAGAATTCCCAGGTCGGTGGCGGCGTCGACATCGACGGTCTCGATGCCGATGCTCGATTTCACCACGGCTTGCAAACTCTCGCACGAATCCAAAATTTCCCCACCGATGATATCGCGGCCGGACGGGAACACGACCGCGCAATCGCCGATAAGATCGACGAGCTCCCGCCTTTCGTATTTGTAGGTTCGAAAGTCATCCTGGTTTTTTCCCATCACCAGTTCGCAACCTGCGTTGTGCAAAATGTCTTCCGCGAGTTTGAGCCTTGTCGGGCCGGTAAAGCAGACCTTACGTTGGGTTGCCATGATTCTCTCTCAGCTCAGGTTGTAGAGTCTTTTTGCCGTGTCGGCGAGCAACCACTTCTTAGATTCGTCGTTAAGATCTTTCCGCCTGGCGAGATGATCGATATTTTCGGGAAATTCCGTGTCCCAATGCGGATAGTCCGAAGCGTAGTAAATGACCTTATCGGTGATGACGTCTGTGGTGGCGCCGATTAATGGCTCGTAGTCTTCGGCATGAAAATAAATCCGCCCTTCCTTGAAATATTCGGTGGGTTTTTTTCTGCACTTCGGTGCTTCCGCCGCGCCACGTTTTTCCCACTCCTCGTTCATTCGCCCGAACCAGTACGGCGCCCAGCTACAACCCGCTTCCATATAGGCAACGCGTAGTTTGGGAAAGCGGTCGAAAACGCCGCGGAACATCATACTCGTGCATTGCATCATCTGCGCGAACGAGTGCGACAAGGTGTGAACCTCGATAAATTGGTCGAACATGTCCGCGGCGAAATAATGCGGGCCGCGCACGGTGGCATGAACGCCAACCATGCAATCGAGTTTTTCGGCTTCCTCATAGATGGGCCAGAAGCTCTCATGTCCCAAAGGCAATCGCAGTCCAACCGCCGGGAGCATCAACCCCACCAGCTTCAGTTCCTTGACCGCGCGCCTTAGTTCCTTAACCGCTTCCGGCACATCCTGGAACGAGACCAATGCGACGCATTTGAGGCGCGGGCTCACTTTTTGGAATTCTTCCGAGCAGAAATCGTTCCAGGCTTTTGAGTAAGCAACCGCGACGTCGGGCTCGCGAATCCAGCCTACGCTCAGACCGTTGGTGGGATAGAGCACGGCGGTGGAAACCCCGCCCTTGTCCATCGCTTCGAGCCAACTTTTGGCGTCCCGCGCGCGAGTTCCTAATGTTCCACCTATGGAGCGGTCCCAGCTGTCTCGCGGAGTGAGGGTTGCCGCTCGGTTGCAATAGCGCGCGTCCATATATTTTTTGAGCTGGCTGTCTTCTTCAGTAATATGCCCATCGGCATCGATGACTTCGAAATTATGCGCCATGGTCGGTTCACTCCTTATATTTCGTTTACTCCAACCGTCTACGCCGCAACAGACTTGCGTGTCAAGAGACGGTTGTGTGAAAGAAAGATTTCAAGGTATTCTAACGTCTAAATATCACGCGTGGCGGGATGGTCCCGCCGCCGGCGCTTAGGCCCGGGCGCGAATCAGGAGAATGACTCTATGAAAAAGTGTTGCTACTGTTTGCTTCTTATCGGCTGGGTACTATGGACGCGCACTCAGAGTCCGACAAGAGACGGTTGGAACGCCGTGACCGGCTTTAACAATAGAGAGCAGTGCGCGGGCAATATGAGAGAAAAATTAAATATGTGGCGTCAGTTCAGAGATGCCGTATTCGACGACAACTCCGTCACATTCACCGAGAACAACACTACTTTAACTTATGTGTGCTTGAGCGATACCGAAGATCCACGGCGTAAACCCAAGCCCGTGGCACCGAGACAGCCGATTAACTAGTAGATATTAATGTCTCTCTCGGAGATGATTCCCTCGCCTTCAGGCGAAGTGAAAGTCCGTCATGCCCGCGCAGGCGAGAAGATGGATTCCCGCTAAAAGCACGCGGGAATGACGGAATGCGCAGGAAGCCGGCTTCCAGTCCACGTGCTTCAGAAGTATGTTGATTGTTGTGTCATTCTGAGGAACGGGTGACGACGAATCTGCTTTTGACTGTCTTCTGATGGATTGGCCGGCTAGGAGAACCTCTAACGAAGAATCATACTTTCGCGATGACCTCATTCGCCAGCCATTCCATGCGCTCGAGCGTTTCAGTCGCGCTCGGCCGGCGAACGTCAAAGATCAACGTATCGACGCCGGCGTCTCGATAGTCTCGAATATCTGAGGCGATTTCATCGTTGCTGCCGAGAAATCTTCGTCTTTTGCCGGGAGTAATCTGTTTCTCTCGATCGAACAACGAACCCTTGAGAGCCACGCGAATCTCAGTTGGATTTCGACCGGCAGCGAGAGCATAGCCGCGCAGTATCGCCAAATCATGCTTCACGTCCTCGGGTTCGAGTGGAATGGTTGGAACGCCGCCGATGGGATGCCAGCCGTCGCCCAATTGGCCTACTCGCCTTAACGCCTGTTTGCTGTGACCGCCGATCCATATGGGAATACCAGGCTTTTGCACCGGCTTGGGCAGAAAAACGATATCTGAAAAGCTGCAATACTTACCCTGAAAACAAGGATTTTCCTTTGTCCATAGCTCTCGAAATGCTTGAATGTACTCATCCGTAACGCGGCCGCGCTCATGATAGGGTGGTGCTTGTAGATTTTCGAATTCTTCCTTCATCCAGCCGACACCTAACCCGATAATCACTCTGCCGCTGGACAAAACATCGAGAGTGGCGAGCATTTTGGCCGTGATGACAGGATTGCGATAGGGTGCAATCATGACGCTGGTGACGAAGCGTATTCGTTTCGTCGCTCCGGCAAGAAAGCCCATGGTCATCAAGGTTTCGAGATGATAGCCGGCGCCGGGATATTTGCCGTCCACGGTATAAGGATATGGCACCGAAATGTTCTTCGGCACGATAACGTGGTCGGCGACGGTAATGCAGTAAAAACCCAACCCCTCCGCTTTCTCGGCAAAGCGGACGAGATCATCTGCTCGCACCGTCGGGCTAGATGCCGGCAGGTGAAGGCCAAACTCCATGAAAGCCCCCGCTAAAAAGACACTGGCACTGATACCAATCAGTGGCCAGTGTCTTTTTGAGCAGCCTGCAACCAGAGGTTTTCAGCAAACTGTTAGCTACTCGTCAAGAGGCGCGTCTTGAGTTTCGATTATCCGGCCGAGTCGGCGAAATAACGGCTATCCTCGATCGGCTCGACGGTTTTGTTTTCGGCCGAGTACGCCGGTAGCGGCTTGCCATCGGGCCGTATGCGCATATCCTCGCCGCCTTGCGGTTTGCCTTTAATGCCGGCGCCGACACGGATGACCACCAGATTCTCCGGACCGGTATTAAGATAACGATAATAAGCGCCACTGGGAATCATGACGCCCTGATGCTTGCCAACTTTCAATTCGTTGCCCTTTTCGTCAAAGACACTCATCTGACCTTCGAGAACGATGAAAGAATGATCTTCATCGAGATGGGTGTGGATCTCATTCTCACCGCCCTCGTAGTTGATTTTGGTGTGAATCCACATATTTTCCGTTTCGGCCACGAGCTGGGTGATGCGGCCCTGCTTCATGTAGGGCGTCCTTAGAGAGAAAAGCTTGGTTTGCGGCTTTTCGTCTTTTTCGAATGTTGCTGCGGTTGCGCTTGCTTGCATAAAAGTCTCCCTTCGTCGTTGTCTGGATCAGTTATTGATGCCGTCGATTTTAAGATCGTACAATTTGATGACGTTCTCGCGCACAACTTTGCGTAGAATGTTTTTGGGCAGATGGCCGAGTTCCTTGGCGATCACATCCCGCGAGTGCGGCCATGTCGACGCCGCGTGCGGGTAATCGTTGGACCACATGAAGGTATCCTGGCCGAAATCTTCCATCAAGCGGCCGCCGGCCGGATCGCTGAAGAACGTCGCGTAGAGTTGTTCGGCGACATATTCGCCGGGCAGCTTCTTCATGTACGGCAACGGCATCTTGGGGCTGTGCCGGACGAAATACTTGTCCCATTCATGAACAAAGAATGGAATCCAGCCGACTTCGTTCTCGACGTAGACGAATTTTAATTTCGGGAACCGCGCCATGACGCCGCTGAAAACCAGATCGAATAAGGTATTGGCGGCATCGTTTAACTTGGTATTCACAGTGGCTTTATAAATATCCAAGCCTTTGCGGTCAAACCGGCTGTAGTTAAAGCCTGTGAGAATATGCAGGTTGGGCGGCATATCCAAAGCCTGGGAAGCCTCCCAGAAGGGATCGTAATAATCGCTGGTAAACGGCAAATGATCGGGTGGCACCTGCCAGATCAGGCTGCCGACCAGTCCGGCTTTCTTGCAACGCTCCAATTCTTTGATCGCGTTGGGAAGGTTGTAAAGAGAGATCATCGGAATACCGACCAAACGGCCCGGCGCGTATTTGCAATAGTCGATCAACCAGTCGTTGGCGATCTGAAAACAGGCTTCCTGCAGTTCGGCATCTTCCAATGCAAAAAGACGAAGGCCGTAAGTCGGATAAAGAACCTCCGCGCTCACGCCGTCGACCTCCATCTCGCCAAGACGTGCTTTGGGATCGTGTCCTCCGGGCTTCTCTCCCGGGGAGTTACGCGGGGAAAATTTGGGATACTTCTCTTTGAGAGACGGCGTCAGATTCTTGTCCCAGAGATCTGCGGGCTCCATGATATGTGAGTCCGCCGAGACGATAAGTTCATCGGCGAGTACCGACTGCGCTGTGCGCGCGGCGGCGGCTGTGCTCATAAGTGTTTGCCCTCGCTTTTTGGTTTACTACTATCTTTTTATTCCATCCAAATCTGTTTGTCCAGGGAGAACGATCCTCCTGCCGGAACCAACCCGGTAACGCGAGATCCTCCTGAGCTCACCTCTAGGTTGATGAAGATAAATGCCGGGAAATTGTTCCATTGTATTTATAGTGCTAAATTCACGCCAATGAAGAAACGATCAAGGGTCCTGCTGCTCTCTCTCGCTCTCGCGCTGGTGTTAGCGAAAACAACCTGGTCGGGCGAGGCGCAAAATGCGTTTAACGAAGGCGTCAAATACCACCGTGACGGCAAGTACAAGGAAGCCGTAGCGGCGTACGATCGGGCCATCAAAGCCGCTCCTAATGCAGCCGAAGCTTACAATAATCGCGGGCTGGCGTACCATAAACTCGGGCAAAGCGGGAACGCCATCAAGGATTACGACGAAGCGATTAAACTCGATCCCAAACTAACCGACGCGTTGTACAATCGAGGCAATGCTCATCTGCTTCAGAAACAGTACGATCGCGCGATCAAAGATTTCGACGAAGTCATCAAGCAAAATCCCAAAATGCCCAAAGCGTATGACCAAAGGGGCCATGCATACTCCGGCCTCGGCCAGTTCGAGCAAGCAATCCAGGATTTTAATCGATCGCAGAAACTCAATCCCAAAGACTCCGACGTTTACTATAGTCGAGGGCTGGCGTATCGCCGCCTCGGTAAACATGAATTGGCGGTTCAGGATTATTCCGAGGCGATCAAATTGGAACCCAAGAATGCCGATGCCTACAACAATCGCGCTAACGCATACTCTCTGCTCGGCAACTTCGACCGCGCTCTCAAAGATTATGACGATGCCATCCAGCTCGATCCGAAAAATGCGCGGATCTACGCCAACCGCGGTATGGTGAAGTTGCGCCAGGGGAAATCCGACGATGCCCAAAAGGACTTTGCCAGGGCCGTGGAGTTGGAACCCAGCCTCAAAGAAAAGATTCACGCCATCACCGGCGATCAGAAGAGTGCTCCCGCGGTGAAGAAACAGTGAGTGTGATGCTGTATCGAAGAGTCAAACGTCTCGTTTTCGTACTGGTTCTTTCCATTGCTGTTCCCGCGGGGTCCGGCCAGGTCGTAGAGCCGTTGAAAGAAGCCCTGGAATTACACGAGGCGGGAAAATTAAAGGAAGCCATTGCTCTCTATGACAAGGCGATCAAGAGTTATCCAAAACTTGCGGCAGCGTATTTTAACCGCGGCAACGCGTTTTACGATTTGGGTCAGAACCAGCATGCCGTTAAGGATTATAGTCAAGCCATTCGTTTGGCGCCCAAGGACGCCGAGGCCTACTTCAACCGCGGCAATACCTATCGGCGGCTCAAACAGGACCAGGCGGCGCTCAGGGACTACAGCGCTGCTATAAAATTGAATCCGGAGGAGGTTAGAAACTACATCAATCGAGGCAGCGTTCACTTCGATGCGCGCCGTTATGACGCGGCGGTGAAAGATTTTTCCGAAGCGGTTCGTCTGAGCCCGAAAGATGCCGATACTTATTTCAACCGCGGCAATAGCTATCTGGCATTGAACAAAAACGAAGAAGCCATCAACGATTACAGCGAAGCTCTCTCGCTGGACGACAAGATGGTCGATGCCTACTATAACCGCGGCATCGCCCATGCCGATTCAGATAAGCTGGACGACGCTATCGCCGACTTCACCGCCGTGATCAAGCTCAATCCGAGATTTGGCGATGCCTATTATAATCGCGGCCTCGCGGCGGCCAGGGTTGGAACATACGACAGCGCCATCGAGGACTACAGCGAATCCATTCGCCTCAACGCGGAAGATGCTGAAGCACCTTTCAACCGCGGCATCGCTTATCTGCGCGTTGAAAGATATGACTATGCGGCCAGAGATTTCAGTGAAGTCATTCGTCTGCAACCGCGCAACGCCCAGGCTCATGTTTATCGCGGTCTGGCCCGTGTCTATCAAAAGAGGGATAAAGACGCGGATGCCGATTTTCACAAGGCCTTTCAACTCGATCCAAGTTTGAAAAAGAACGTTCAGCCTGTAATCGAAGAAGCGAAGGCGCAAGTCAAAAGACAACCGGCCGAGTAATCGCTTGCCGCGTATCATCAGGAAAGGGGTGGTCAAAAAGGGAAATGGCTAAAATCAAAAAAATCCTTGCTCCCGCCGATATGTCCAGCCTCTGCATTCCCGGCATTCGTCTCGCCCTTGAGCTTGGGCAATGGCAGCAGGCTGAAGTTTTAATCTACAACGTTCTCACGGTTGAGGAGACGCCTTTTCCGCAAGGGGCGGAAGAATGGGTCGCTAAACAAACGGAGCTGCCAAAGCTCAAAAAAACTCTGGAGCAGAGAAAAAAGTTGTTGGATAGTTTTGTCACGGAAAATTTTTCCGATGCGATACCAGACAGCAATATCCGCCAGGAGGTCGGAATCGGCACGCCCCACAAACGGATCGTCGAAAAGGCCGAACACGAGGGCGTCGATATGATTGTGATGTCGACCCATGGGCGAACCGGTCTTGCCCATATGTTGATCGGCAGCGTTACGGGAAGAGTGTTGCGCCGCGCCCCGTGCCCCATCCTTGCCGTGCCGACGCCACGGAAGCCCAGACGATCGTCGATCCGGAGGCGCTTGACACGAGGACCTGCCGGCCAGCCTTAATCTTTATCACTTCGCCAAAGATCTCCCTGCTCCGGCTCAGGGCCGTCCAATGCCGCAAAATCGAGCCCCTCGATTTCCTGAAGCGTCTTACCTGCGATTCCCTGGAGGTCGCCATACATGCCGACCGTAGCCTGCATCACCCGGTCGATCTGTTCGTCGCGTTTGGCCCATTGCCTGGTGATCGTCTTCTTCTCCCGATCAAGATCCTCGCGCATGCATGAGAACGCTTCAACGATGGCTTGCACCCGTTGGCGAAAACGCGGCCCAGTCAGATATTGATAGACCATTTCCATTTTGGTTTGCTGTCCTTCGGACGACTGCCGAACCGCGGCAATTTCTAAAAGGCTTTGCCGCAATACCATGGCGACCGGCAGCGCCGCTCTTGGATGGGTCACCCACACGCCCTCCAGCAGTTCAAAGGTTTCGACTTCCTTCGGCAACGCTTGGCTGACGATGACGGCGATTTCAGCCTTGGCCGCGCGTTGATCTTCGCGCAGTTTAGCGAGCCATCCGTCGCTCCAGTTTTTAGTCCGTTTACATTCCCAAAGAATAAATCCACAGGACTGGCCGACAGCGCCGTTAACGCGATGAATGACGTCGCCGCCGAATTCACCTTTTGGAACCGGCTGAATCGAATCCGCCGGAAACTTCGTTCTGAGCAAATTCTCCAGTTCGAGCTCCTGCACTTCTCCCTGCAGTTGCTGGGAGCCCTGCTCAGCCCTGCGTTTGAGCTCTTCGATCTGGCGCTGCATGGAGGTGATGGTTTGCTCCTTCTCGTACACTTTTAATTTCAACTCTTCCTCAGCCTCCTTGCGCCCTTGCTCGCGGGTCACCGTCAGAGACTGTTGGACTCGCTTTTCTACGGTCAATTCGATTTCCCGCATCGCGTCATCGAGCTCACGCTGCTTCTTGAGCACTTCCGCTTGCGCTTTTTGCGCCTCGGCCAGTTTTAGATCCCGCTGTTTGAGCACATCTTGAAGCTCGTCAATGGCCTTGGTCTTTTGTTCCAGATCCGAGGCTATGGCGAATCTCGCCTTCCTTGCCTCCTCGGCGGCGATCTTGTTTCGCTCGTGCAGCAATCTATTGGCGACTTCCTCATCTAGTTTTTCCTTGGCCCTAGCGAGGGCGCTTTCCCGATCGCGCAACATCGCTTCTTTTCTGGCAACGTCGGCGTCCTTCTGCGCCAGACGAGACTCGAATTCGCGGCGAGTCGCTTGAATGAGCGGTGCGGCCAGCGATTCGGTCAACTTAATTTCTGTTTTGCATTGTGGACAGGTGATAGTAGGTTCAAGCACAATAGCCTCCGAATAAGCAACTGAGCAATTACGGATAAACGTGTCCATAATCCATCTTTTTACAGATCGTGCAACATCGCTTACCTCTAACAGATGGCAAGGGTAAGGATAACTCTAGACGCCGCGGCATTTCTCTGATTGATTACAGCCTTAGTGACGATAAATGACAGGAAATTGTCATTCCGAGCGAGCGAAGCGACGAGGAATCTTTGGCGCATTGAAATGCCTGCGGCACCGCCAACTGCTTCAAAGATACCCCCAGCTATGCACAGTCACGCGCTCGTTATTTGTTTAACCGTAAGCCGCAAGGACATCATCGATGGGTGAAACTCGAGTCGACTTACTGCATCTCCTCGAAGATTTGCGCGACGCCTACCCAGGATCCATCGAGGAGACGATCCTCACGGAAATCATGGCCAATGCTCTGGACTCAGGCGCCACGCAGATCCGTTTCGAATGCGACCCGACGCAGAGCACCTTCACCACTGTCGACAACGGCTCCGGCATGCAACGCCGTGAGCTGGCGCGCTACCACAATATCGCGTCGAGCACAAAAGTTCGTGGGCAAGGTATCGGTTTTGCCGGCGTCGGCATAAAACTCGGCCTGCTGGTCTGTCGGGAAGTGTTAACGGAAACCCGGCGCGGCAAAAGCCACGTTGCGACCTCCTGGCACATGGCGTCGCGTCATCGCGCGCCTTGGAAATGGGTCTCTCCCCCAGGTCTCGTAGCCCAACGCGGCACCGCCGTGCGCCTCAACGTTCAGAATGCTCTATCCCCTTTGGTCGATCCCGGCTTCATGGAAGGTACTCTACGGCGACATTTCCAACCTTTGCTCGATCCGAGTTTCGACGATTTTCTCGCCGCGCACTATCCCAAGGGAGTCGCGATCTACATTAATGGTCAACCATTGGATAAACAGCGCTGGCTCGCGCCTTTGCATGCGCTATTGGAAATTCGCTTGTTGCGTAAACGCAAGTCTTCGGCTCTCGGTTATTTGATCCGCGAGGAGGTTCCACTCCCGGAAGAAAAACGCGGTCTCGCGATCAGCACTTACGGCAAAGTGATTCGACGCGGATGGGACTGGCTGGGCATGACCCCCATGTCCGCGGAGCGAGTCGGCGGTCTCATTGAAGTACCGGAACTGGCGGCTTGCCTGACCCTGAATAAAGGCGACTTCATTCGCACCGGCGCGCGCGGCGCCACGTATCTCGCATTTCGCAAGGGCATTCAGGAAGTGGTTTCCCGGCAGCTCGCTGCCTGGGGAGATGCCCGCGAATCGACGGACGAAGCGCCGCCGAGGGAAGTGCGTCCTTTGCAACGGGACCTGGCTCACGTGCTCGAAGATCTGGCCGTTGATTTTCCGCTGCTCGCGTCTTTGGTAGAACAGCGCGCCGGTGGACAGAAGAAATTGCCTTTAGGCAGCGGCGCCAAAGCCGTGAATTCACGCTCCTTCGTGGCCGCCTCGGTGGCCGAACAAACCGACACCTATTCGGATGAGCGGGGAGCGACATCAGCGAGCCAAACGGACAACGGCGATAGTCGTGGCGAAAGCGACTCTACTGAAGCCGACGCGCCAAGGGATCACGGCCTGATGTTACCGGCAAAAGGCGGCATGCGCCGCCCCGGTCATTACGGACTCGATATTCAATTTGAAGACCAGCCCGAGGCGTTGGAACTTGGGCGATTGGTGGAATCGACCGTGTGGGTCAATCGCGCGCACCCTGCCTATCGCCGGGCGCTGGCCTCGCGTTCGGTCGGCTATCATATCGCGTTGGCAGTAGCGATGGCCCTGGCGCCTCTCGCGGTCGAAGCCACCAACGAACGCGCCTTTGTTACGGCATTTCTCTTCCGCTGGGGCGAAGCGGTGGAAAGTTCGAACAAGCGGAAACAATCGAAGAAGCGCTAACAGTATGAGACACAAGGAGCAGGCCTGCGTGCGTGCCCTCTCGAACGGGCAACCACATAGGGTTGCCCCTACATGGCCGCCCCGGTGAATCAGACACACATACGATCCTCCGAATTGTTGACTTTGCCACACTGCGTGGTTTTACGTTTTCCATCAGAATGGTTGTAAAAGCAACGGCGAGAGTGGTGATTCGGTGTTTACATAAAAACATGAACAGGCTATACAAAGCTCGGAATTTTACGATCAACGAGTTCGGCCGTTTGTTTTAGTTGCCAGCGCGAGGAGTCCAGTCCATGATTTTCCTGACCAACGATCATATCCAGCAAGTCCTCGACATGCCCACCTGCATCGAGGCTATGGAAGATGCCTACCGCGAGCTCAACGACCTGCGCGCCGGTTATCGTCCGCGGATCGATTTTTACGTTCCCGAGGAGCCTCATTACTACCGTTGGGGGACTATGGAAGGAGCATCGCGCAAGCTCGGCGTCTTCGCCATCCGGATGAAGTCCGACATGCTGGCGTGGGAGAACAAAGACGGCTTCATGGTCGAGGATAAGTACTGCATGGAACGCGGCACGTACTGCGGTTTGATATTTCTCACCAGCACGCGCAACGGCGAGCCCTTGGCGATACTCAACGACGGCTACTTGCAACATATGCGCGTCGGCGCCTGCGCCGGACTGGGAACCAAATATCTGGCGCGCCAGGACTCGAAAGTCCTGGCGATGATCGGCTCCGGCGGCATGGCACGGACCTATGCCGAGGCGATTAAGCATGTGCGGCCCATCGAGGTGATGCGGGTCTTCAGTCCCACGAAGGCTAACCGCGAAAGCTACGCTCGCGACATGACCGAACTTCTGGACATCGAAGTGGTCGCGGTGGATACGCCGGAGAAAGCCCTCAAAGGCGCCGACGTGGTCGCACTGACGACGGATTCGTTAGTTCCTGTCATAAAAGCTGAATGGTTGGAGCCGGGAATGCACATCAACAATGTGCGCAACAACGAAGCGGGTCCGGACGTCCTCGATCGCGCGGATGTCCGAGCACGTCTTGGCACATCGACTCTCTATGCGGACCGCAGCGCCCTGGAAGTCGTCACCGGCAGTGATGGTATGTTCGGATTCATTGCCGGCACCGCCGAGGAGAAAAAGAAAATTCCCACTTCGCCGCACCAGGAGATCGACAATCCTGATATCGGCACGGTTCCCGATGTCATGGCGGGTCGTTGGGTCGGGCGCGCCAACGATCGACAGATCACGTTTTTGAATAACCAGGGCACACAGGGCTTGCAGTTCGCCGCTGTCGGCGGAACAGCATACAACCTGGCAAAAGCCAAAGGACTCGGGCATCCGCTGCCGCTGG
>WHTF01000179.1 GCA_009379725.1 Deltaproteobacteria bacterium | reverse complement strand
AATGAAGGCGGCCATCATTTCCGATTGCTCTTCGAAAAATTTCTTTTCTCGCTTGGCGGCGAAATACTGCAACCGATTGTCGGAATCGAAAGCCGCTAAAACTTCGGACAGATCGTCGGGTTGTTTGAGCCGCACCGTGACCGTAGAGTACGAGGATCGTCTAAATGCATCCATGATCTGATTGCTGTCGCCCCAGGCCTCGGAATCAAAACCACTGCCATCCGCGTCGAAGATCCCGACGACTGTCCAGAAATCACCACCGAACTTGATCTTCTCGCCAATTTGGGCGCCGGCGAATCGGTTGGTGATGCCGGCTCCGACGATGACTTCACGGGCGCCCCAGCGGAACATCCGGCCTTCGGCGATTCTCACCTGCGGGCGCAGTTGAAACGCCGCCTCTTCAACGCCGCGCACGATGACGTTACTGATCCCCTCCGCGCCGATCTTGTCCAGATTGATGATCACAACGGCCTCCTTCGAGCTCATCGGCCGGCCGTCGGCAAATCTGGCCACTTGCGGCATGCTACTGATAACGCCGGCGGCCTCCCGATCTAAGATACTCATGATCTCGCTCATCGCGGCCTTGCGCACCACGATCATGTTGTCGTCCGAACCGGTCGATCGAAGGGTCTGTTGCACGCCGTGGGCCATCATCAACACGGCGGTGAAAACGAATACGACAAGGGCGATGCCAAGTATGGTAATGACCGTGGTCAACCGGCGCGAGGAGGAACTGCGCAAAATATATTTGAGCGGAATCTGCATTGGGACATCTACCCTACATGGCGCAGCCCTTCGACGATGCGGGTGGTCAACACCCGCCGCAAAGGAATGATCGAGGCCGCCAGGCCCACTAAAAACGCCGAAACACAACCGAATACAATCGTCTCCGGCTTGATATAAAAAACCGGGAACCAACCTTTGGGCAGCGCCGCTTGAAATCCTTCGACCGCTGGAAGTGTAACCAGCAGCCCGAGCGCGCTGCCGAGCGTGGAGAGGATTAAAGCCTCTCCCGCGATAAGAAAAAACAATTGACCGGCGGAAAAACCAAGCGCCTTGAGAACGGCGAACTCGTGCGTGCGCTCGCGCGCCGACATGATCATCGTATTGCCGAGAACCAGCAGGATAATTCCAATGATGACGAATGACATGATATTCATCGCCGTGATGACGGCGCTGGCCGCCGATAAGAAGCTCTGCTGAAAGGCTCTCTCGGTCTCGGTTTTGGTCTCGGCGCGCGAGTTGGCGAACATGCGATCGATTTCCCGGGAGATAGCGGCGGAGTCGTCGGGATCGTTGATGCGCACGATGTACCAACCGATTTCGCCCGAACGCTGCGGCATCTCCTGGCGGACTCGTTCTTCCAAATATCGATAATGGAACATCATGCTCGCGGGATCGGTCGTCTGATCTCTGGGCTGGTAGATGCCGCGGACGACGAACTCCCATTGTCCGGGGAAAACATCTCCTTCGATGAGCATCATATCACCGAGCTTGAGATTATAGCGATTCGCGATATCGATACCGATAATGCAGGCATTGCGCTCGCGTTTAAAAACTTCGAACTGTTTGGGCTCGATGACGAACTCGGGATAGACATCGAAAAATGTTTCGGAGTCCACGGCTAAACGGGCGAAGAATTGATTTTTGTCGATGTACACGCCGGAGAACCAGCTGGCATAGGTGACTTCATCGACGCCCGGCACCTGGGCGATTCGGTCCCGGTAAGCCAAAGGCAGAGGAAACACGAACGACACCGCATGACGCGTAATCAGACGGTTGGCCGCCGAGGCTTCCACTCCCGCGTACCATGCCGTCACCACCGTCCGCAGCAACGCAAACGCCATCACCGCCACGCCGATCCCGACTAAGGTGAGCAGGCTTCGCAGCTTATGCCGCAACGCGTTGCGAATGAGCAGCTTGAACAGCTCCAAATGATTCTCCTTACGCCAGTTCGCCCTTCTCCAGATTACGAATGAACCGGGCGCGTTCGGCGGCGCGCGGATCGTGCGTCACCATCAAAATGGTCTTGTTGAGCTCGCGGTTCAATCGATCCATGAGCTCGAGCACCTCTTCGGCGGAGGTCTTGTCGAGATCTCCCGTGGGCTCATCGGCAACCAGGATCGCCGGGTCGGTGGCGATCGCCCGAGCGATGGCAACGCGTTGCTCCTGACCCCCGGAGAGTTGGCGCGGAAAGTGGTGCATCCGTTCTGCGAGACCGACGACATGCAACGCTGTTTCGGCGTGGCTGCGCCGTTGTTTCTTCGACAGTGGAGTCAGTATCAGCGGCAGCTCGACGTTTTCCAAAGCGGTGAGCACGGGTATCAGATTGTAGAACTGGAAGATAAAACCGACATTCTGCGACCGCCAAACCGCCAGTTCCGTTTCGCTGAGTTCGGTAATATCCATGCCGGCGATGAAAATCTTACCTGAGGTCGGCTTGTCGATGCCGGCGATCAAATTCAACAAGGTCGTTTTCCCGGAGCCGGACGGCCCCATGAAGGCGAGGAAGTCGCCCTGCGAGATATTGAGGGTAATGTTCCGTAAGACGGGGATTTCCAAACTATCGCGCTGATAGGACTTGAAAAGACCGACGACTTCAATAAACGGAGATTCCATGATGCAGGGGCAAACTATTGTCCCTTGAGGATGACTTTAACCCCATCCTGGATCTGATCGTCGACCTTAGCGACAACTTTGTCTCCCTCGTTAAGCCCGCTCTTGATTTCGAGCAGGCCGGCCAGTGTTTGACCCGTGCTCACCGGCACTTCGACTGCGCGCTCCTGTTGGACTTGATAAACAACCTGGCGACCGCCGCGGCTAGCCACCGCCGCCGCCGGTACGGTGAGCAGCGGCTTCGAATTGGCTGCATTCAGTTCGTACCCCAGTCTCAAAAAGGTGATTTTGGCGCTCATCTCCGGAAGCACCCGCTTGTCATATTCCTTGAATCTGATTTTGACCATCACGGTCGCCTTGGCTCGATCAGCGGTAGGCACGATTTTCGTCACAAAGCCTGGATATCTTTGTTGCGGGTAGGCGTCGAGGGTGATCTCACACTGCTGCTCCGGCGCCACGCGCGTGATGTTCGCTTCAGATACATCGGCGTCGACTTCCAAAGATGACATGTCGGCAATGGTAACAACGGCCGCCCTCGAGCTCGCTGCTCCGGCCAAGGGTGCGACAATCTCGCCGACATCGGCATTCTTTTTCAGAACCGTACCATCAAAGGGAGCGACGATACGGGTATTCTCGACAGCGACCGCGGCTTCCTGCAGAGCAAATCGAGCGACATCGATGGATGCGACCACCCGTTTGAAGCGCGCTTCGGCGACATCATATTCCGCCTGCGCAATGGCGTTCTGCTTGAGCAGTATGCGCGTGCGCTGGTAATTTGTTTTCGCATCATGGAGGTCGGCCTCGGCGAGCCGCAGGTTTTGTCGCGCGCGCTCGCGCGCGGCAACGACATCGGCATCTTCCAAGCGAGCAATCGTCTGACCCTTTTTGACCTGATCGCCTTCCTCAACACCCAGGAAAACCAAACGCCCCGTTCCTTTGGAGGCAACGGCGGCCTTGCGGCGCGCGACCACGTATCCGCTTGCCGTTAATACTGCATTGGCCTGCGACGGTGAGCTAAGCGAAGCCGTTGCCAGCTGAACCTCGAATCCGGAATTAAAAACGTTGCCGAAAAAAATGATGCCGGCTAGCAAAACAAGGACGACTATCGACCCGACAACTAATTTTCGTGCCGGTCGGGATTTCCGTGGCGAATGGGCGCCTTGTGACGACCGGTCGATCGTCAACGATGCCAAGTCAGCGTTTTTAGTTGCCATAACAAACATTTACAATAAGCCGATTAATTCACGGATTTTCAAGCCAACGACGAAGTGATAAATTGCCGTCGTATGAGCGAGTCGACGACATGGAACCCCGATAGTTACGCTAGGAATGCCCGCTTCGTCGCCGATTTGGGCCAGCCGGTTTTACAATTGCTTGAGTCCAAACGAGGCGAGCTTATTTTGGATCTAGGCTGTCGGCGATGGCGCCCTGACCCATGAAATCTCGGCTTCGGGCGCTGCCGTGCTTGGCAGCGACTCCAGCATCGCCCAAATCCGGGCGGCGAAACACCGCGGTCTGACTGTGATGGTCATGGATGGCTACAATCTTTGCGTAAAGCCGCGGTTCGATGCCGTCTTCAGCAATGCAGCGCTTCACTGGATGAAACAGCCGGAAAGTGTCGTTGATGGAGTTTGGCATTGTCTAAAGACCGGAGGGCGCTTCGTCGGCGAGTTTGGCGGCCGAGGCAATGTCGCCCTTCCTTGATGAAACCTGTGAACGAAGCCGATCGGCTTTGCAGGACACCAAACGGGAACTGGACTTTGGATTACGTCAGACTACGATTCGCGGTGGTAAAAAGTTAAAGCAAGCATCCTATGAATAAAATCTCCGCCAGGCGACGAAAATCACGCCGGCACCACTCGACCACCAAAACGTGTAATCGGAAATAAAAAAAGGAGCAACCCGACTCGTTGCCCCTTTGCATCTACCAGTGATTGCTTGCCGGGTTACCTCGCCGCTCAGCGCTGTCTGAATGGAGCTATCCGGGATTCCCTCGCTTGAGCCTATTTAATCTCTTGTCAACCGGCTTTGCTCTTCTTTTCGGCGGCAAGTTTTCTCGCCTTACGATCCCTTTGCTTCAAGCAGGATTGAGACCGGCCGTTGGCTGCTTCCGTTTTTGTCTCCTGGCATGACAAACAGACGGGACAAATCCATCCGCCGCATTGACAGCGACCTCCCGGCTTGTTGCCAATGCCTGGCTTGCTGTGGAAGGAGTGACGGCAACTTGGACAAATAACATCCACTACTCCTTCGAGAATCTCGAAATCTTCGGCCGGTGCGATTCGCCGCAAAGCTTCTCCCTCGACCATGACGCGATACTGGAAAATCTCTTTTGAAACAAGCTTATCAAGTACTTGACCCGCCTTGGTAAAGCAGGCCTTGATCTCGGTGGTACCGTCAATGCGCCCTTCATAGCCGACTACTTTGTGCCGAATCACGGTGCCGTTTTCGAGCTTCATGTGAACTTGCTCAATGGTCTTCGACATATTGCCCTCCTAGCAGGAATAAAAAAGCCTCCGGCTCGTTTAAAGCACAGAGGCATTGCTCATGAGTACAGACTCAGTCTATCTAAACGAGTCTTCACTGTATCATCATCCGTTGTACTTGAACAACGCCCGATAGTCGGTGCCGAACGAGGATTTCCGCTGCGTGGCTTGAGTTGAGGAACTTCGGCGCCAAGAGCCGAAATTCACCGGACATAAATGTGAACTGAATCCTCCTCCAGCCGATGATCACCCGCGATAATGCGAATGATACTGCGGACATTGCGGCTGACATTATCCAGATCGCCCACCGGAAAACCATCTTTAAGGAACCGTCCGATAAGCTTCTCGTCCCCCTGATTGATGATCTGAAGGTAGTCCGTATTGTTTTCCTTGAAGTAACGATCGGTTCCCGGCGCCGGACTATCCAATCCATGTTGCAACTTCGTCGAAATCTTTATGCCGACAAAAAGCCGTTTATCCATCTCTGCCATCGTAAAGTCTCCTCCAGCTCTCGATACTAAATGTCTCTTGATCAGGTCCTATACGGCATCCCGCTCGCCCGAAGTCGCTGCTTAATGAGTTCGCTTGGCATTGATGCTTGAAAGGTTAGCCTTTAATCAAATTGAGCCATGCTAGTATAATATCGGCAGCTTGTAAACGTATCCGAACCGGTGAGAACACCACGTATACACTGAAAAATAATGGCAGGATTGCCTGCATGGCCCACGAAGGCATTCTCAAGATTGAGCCATGGCCCCTACAAGCTGCGCGCACCCTCAGTGCTTCAAGCAATTTTTTGCACCGATTTCGCTACCAGCATGGCGCTTGAAAAAAGCTTACCAATACTGATATGCCCCGCATTCATGATGGCGTCGAAAATGGAGGGAGCGATGCAATTTTGCAGAATGTATACCGGCGAAGACGGCAGATCTCATTTCGAAAACCTCGACCAAAGCCACCGTTCCCAACATTTTTTAACCTCGCTGACGGTGAAAACCCTGGTTTTTAAGAACGACGACAACCGCGATATTTTGGGTTGGCACAATGCGCCGCGCAGACAGTGGTGCATCACCCTGTTCGGTTCGGTAGAGATCGGTATCGGCGACGGAACGGTCAAAACATTCGGACCCGGCGATGTCTTTCTCGCCGAAGACGTCACCGGCCAGGGACATACCGCGCTGCCTAAAAGCTGGGTGAGAGCATTCATTCATATCGAATGAAAGCCTATTGCTCAGGCGGAGCGGCCCCGAAGGCCACGGCCGCTCAAGCCATACTTTCTCGGCATGACCGCAGTGTTTATTGCAAACGTGAAAAGAGCTTGACGGTTGCATGAGCTTTCTAATAACGTTGCCGCAGTTCGCGATCGCGTAACTCCAGATGTTCATCCGGGTTCGAATTCCAATGACGCTAGCCGGAGATGGCAATGAATCGAATTAGGGTTGCACGGATATTCTGCACCGCGTTTCTGCTGTTGTTGTTTTTATCTCCCCACCGGGTACGGGCTCAAGACAAAATTCGCGTCGGGCTTAGCTCCATCAGCGCCACATCGGGGTCGATCTGGGTCGCCGAAGAAAAAGGTCTGTTCAAGAAACATGGCCTGGATGCCGAGGTCATCATCATCGGCGGCGGCGCCTCGCGCGTCGTCAGCTCGCTGGTCGCCGGCGAGATTCAGTTCTCAGTGGGCGGCGGCGACGCGGTTATCCGCGCCGCCCTCAGGGGCGCCGATGGCGTACTCGTGGCGTCGCCGATGAAGACTGGGTTGCAGAGAATGATGGTACGGCCCGAGATCAAGACACCGGCCGATCTCAAAGGTAAGACAATTGCGGTCACCCGCTTCGGCTCTGCGTCCCATTGGGTCCTGCAACTCTTTTTGCGCAAATGGGGCATGCGCACCGACGATATCAAGATGCTTCAGCTCGGCTCGTCGCCGGCCATGTTCGCTAGCCTGGAAAAAGGCGCC
>WHTF01000178.1 GCA_009379725.1 Deltaproteobacteria bacterium | reverse complement strand
AAGGAATTACACGAAATTCACGGATTAAGATTATCCGGGCTCGGGGCCATTAATCGCCAGCTCGTTTTTGGTGTGTAGTTTTCTGGAAAAGATAACCGCACCCTCAGGAACAGTCGATCGCCTGTGTATTATCATAGCCGGCTCGAAAACGTGGCTTAACACGAAATGGTCGTTCAGATATTTTCTGAACGGATCGGAAGACGGCAATTCCTCGTCCAGCACTTTCTCGTCGTAAAGACTCATGATGATCTCGGCTACCCCGGCGTTCTCCAGCTTTTCAACCGCAGCCTCACGCCAGGAATAAACCAGGTTCGGCCAGTCGAGTTTGTTTTCCGACATGACACCTTCAACTTTGACGAGACCGTCATATGACCACAGCTTTCCCAGATGAATCATTAGATTTTGACCCGCCACGACATCATTCCCATTATTGAGCAAGGGAACAAACTTAAGGTATCGATGGGAGAAGAAAGCTTGTTGCTTATCATCCTCAGCATTTGAATCTAATGCTTGTTGCACGTCTTCAAAAAGGCGCATCACGTCGCGCTCGACCAATATTCCATCAAGCGCGCCTCCTTCAATCTCGACCAATCGGTTGTTAGCCAAATCGTCCCATTGCGTTTGAACCAACAGGAAATAATTCGACGCGACCGCGTAGATGACAAAGAAAATTGCGACCGTTTTTTTTAGCGTCGCTATGTTCTCCGCGGCGGTCCAGTTCTCCATCGCTGCCGGTAAAATGCAACCAACAAACACAGCCACCGCAAAAACTCCCAGATAGAGCATATTATAACCAGGGAAAAACCGTGCAAACGTCGCCGGCAATAGTAAGAGAAGGAAAAGACTTACTGTGGTTTTTTGGCGCGGCAAAAGATTATTCAAATACATGTATAAAGTTGTCGCCACCAGGACGAAAAACATCGGAACCAGCCCTACGGGTCCACCGCCGATTCTTCCAACGGCGCTATGATCAATAATAATATCCGTCGGGAATATGAAAAAAATTAATTCGTCAATCGAGTAACCCGCCCAGATTCCAAGGGCGACAAACATGATCCCCACTAATATAAATGGACCAATGGTGGATAACCTTATACAGGAGGCAATGGCTGAAAACTTTATACAGGAGGCAATGGCGGAAAGACTCCAAGCTACTTTCTTCAGCACAGTTCTGCCCACTGAAAGTCGAGAAGTGAACAAATAGGCACACGCCGCGACTAGCAATAACAGCCATTTCAACAACTGTTTAGGAACTTCGCTGGAATTCGTTAGGTGGTTAATAGCGACGTATTCGGTTAATGATCGCTTATAGACTGCGTTCCTGAGAAATGCCAAAACAAAACCAGTGCTCGCACTTATTAACGCCCAGAACAACAAACAGTTCAGGAACTCCGTCGCGGGGCGTTTCGCGGACAACTCTGTGAAATTCGTTACCCATCGCATCGTGCCCTGCCTTAGAGCTTCACCCCAAGACCCTCCGTCCACTATCCGGGGCACGACTATTAATGCCGCCGGCAAGAGAACGAGTAATACAGAGCTTATCGGATGCCCGCGAGACCCGTACGCGAGAAAGCCAAAGAGAGCACAATCGTAGATATAAACCCATCTATTGGTCTGTAAAAATCGTACAGCGAAAAAAATAGCAAACGCCGCGAACGCCCCTTCAATAAAGTATTCCAGCCGTGGATGCGGAAAAGTGCTCAAAGAAAACGATAACAGCGTCAGCGCAAATGCGGTGAGCGAATCACACAACGTGCGAAGAATAAAATAGATCGGGAAAATCGAAACTACCAGTAAAACGACGGTAGCCAATCGAAACCCCAAGAGACTGTTATCGAAGGCGAGAGAATAGAGGTAAAAGAAATAACCGGCAAGCGGGGTGTAGGGCCAACCAGTAGATTTGCCGATCAGGCGCCCTTGTGCAATAAAGTCGACAGCGGCCACTGCTTCATAATCCTCAGTTGCCAAGTAAAAGAAACTTGAGAACGCCAGTAAGCACCCAAAGTAAACGACGAGCACGCCGATACTCAAAGCGTCCTTTATGTTCACTGCGTTTTCGGAAAACTTTTCCGACATTTTTTACTCTACTCGGCAAAATATCGAGAATGACACCGTGCGTCTATTTCTGTTGAGCAAATTGATTGATCTGCCTGTTTGATCGCATTCAAGTGAACAACCGCTGAACTATCGACTGTAGTCATCCCTTGTGTGTAGATTCGACCGGTGTATCCGGAGATGTTATACCTTTGGCACGGGGGAACGATAGTCTGGCGTAAAGATAACGATTCACATGAGACTGACCGGGTCGCCTTATTCCAGCGTCGCGTCAATCTGACGGAGAATTTCGTCATAATTATTAGCTACAAAAGTCTTGGAGTATAGTTTCTTTTGAATTTTTTCCAGATCAAAAGCCCCTTCTGATTGCGGGATTGCATACACTCGGTCACGGAAGCCTACGATATTGAAGCTAAAGTAGGATTCTTTAAGAAGGACTGCGTGTGGCGCCCATCGCCAGATCCGATCTCCTGTAACTAAATAAAGGTAGTAATCGGCTGCGACCTCTTTCCCAAAAAGTGCCCCATCAAGACTGGGACCGCGATAGAAATCAAACTCGAGATCCGGTGGTCCCGTCCAAGCCGTAACTCTCGTGGGCAGAAGGAGTCGTAACGGATCAAAGAAAAAATAACTACTCGATACACTGGCAATCCTGCCTACCATTTCGATAGCGAAGATTGGATCCTGCACTTGCCGAAAAACACGATCAGATCCGCGCTGACCGGACAATTGTGGCTTACGTACGTCCAATAGGAGAACGCCTTGTCCTTGCTCGGGGTCAAAAAAGCGCCGGTAATCGTCGGCCCCATATAACCATCTGCTTCGATCCGGAATTCCTCCTACCGCTGCCCAGGGATCGATATGGCCATTGGCATAGAGGCGAATGTCCTCCAAATGATGCGCGTTGGAAATTACAATGGTACCCTTTGGCACCTCACGCTGAAATCGATGGGCAAGCGAGATGATCGTATTGTAAATGTCATGCGTCACGTGACGAACTGCATAGATGTTCGTTGCATGATCAAACACCGCTATTGTAATCACCGCGAAGATAACGGCGCGTATAGCCCTCCACTTTGGTGAGGCTTGCAACTTCAAAACATACTCAACCTGTGCTGCTATGAGCACTGACAGCGGCATGAGCGAATACGCCAGATGAACCTGGGAATTGAAAAGTATTAGGAACGGCAGAAAACTGGCCGCAAAGAAAACTAAAAGAAATACTTCTTTTCTCCAGTGCTCCCCAGAGATCGTCCGATCAAAAGCCAGGCGATATGTGAAAATCAAAAGTGCAGACAGTACCAGAGAGGGGGGCAAAATACTGAACAGGTCTAAAACAATACGCCAGTGAAACCGCGCAATCAATCCTGTGAAGTTTTCGCTAGATGCCTCCGGCGCGATAAAGTTACGCAGGTTACCGATGTTGAACACAAAGGCGATGGGTAGATCCGACACGAATAAACTCATAACGAAAGTAGGGAAAAGCGCGTGGAGAAAGCCAGCAGCAGCGATCAGGCTAACTGCTCCCATTATCCTGCGATGCAAAAGCTCATTAACAAGAATCAGGGGCGCCACGATTCCAACGAACTCTCTTACCCAAGGGCCTATGATCAGAAGCGGAACCAAAACAACAAGCCATTTTTTGTCCGTGCATTTCTCATAAGCGAAGTACACATTCAGAGTTGCGAGGATAAACACGAAGACCAGAAACTGAATGCCGGAGAACAGAACCAGACTTCCTGTCAGCACGGGGGTGGATGCCAAAAAAAGGAAACTGGCAAAATAAGAAGAAGCAGTCTGTGCCAGAAACTCTCGCGCGAATCGCAGTAAAAGCACCAGGACCAGACCGCACATCAAACCGTTCGCCACAATAAAGATTGCCGGGTTCGGACCGTACGCTAAGACGTAAGCAGCACCAATTCCTCTAATAATGGCACTGATAGGCCGGTATCCATCACTTTGTACGTAGGCGAACGCTTCCTTGACAATTACCGTTACCCGGCTAAGGGCGAAGTGCCCTCCATTGCTATACGCGTTGAATCCCGCGGAGGATGTGTCGTCCCACACCAGGAAATCCGACCATCGCCAAAGTATATAGACGATAGCCGAGCCCAGGAAAGCATACGTCCATTCCCGTGATTGAGGACGATTGAAATGTAACTCCGGGAGCGCCAATGCCACCGCTTTTCACAGCTCTATAAACAAAATTCAGCCGCGCTTTTCTGCGTCAGTGGGTTTAAAAGTTAACTGCCAAGCTTGCCACAAGACCAGAAGCATAATCACAGAAAGCACTAGCCATGCTATAACGATTGTGACCATTAGTAAGGAAGATGAATAAACAAATCTTACGACGGAATTGCCCGACGGGATCTCTACGGCTTTGAAGCCGAAATTGGCCTTCAATATTGGAACCTCATCCTCGTTTACGTAAGCGCGCCAGAACGGGTGCCAGGCATCTGAGAAATACAACCAGTGATTTTTCTGATCTTTCGCCGCAGTTACATGGACCGTGACACTGTTCGCGGTGAACTTTTCCACTTCTAATTTGTTGCCGAGATCTATATTCGGTGCATCCAATAACAAGCTGGTCTCGTTTCGATTAGCTCTCAGTTTGTCCGAATTAGGTGTGCCTGAAATCTTCTTCATGTGATTCGAAAATGCCAAACGAAAAGAATCATAATCTTCTCGCGTCGTTCTCAAGACGTCTTCACCCGAGTCGGTACGGAAAATTGAGTTCGCCAGATCTTCCTCTGATGCAGCTATGTCGATTTCTCTCAAAAGCTGAAGTTTGGGGAATTCACAACCGATGATTTTGTTAAATGCCGCGTCTTTTCTCGGAAAAATGATTTCGCGAGTCTCGTATCCTTCTGGCATTATATTTGGCTTGTCGATCGGCATCCCCATTTTTGCACGGTATAGCTTATCAATTCCAGGAAGCCAATAATCGCTACGGAATATGCTTCGACACGGATCAATCCCGAGAAAGGGCTCAACCGTAATATAGAAGGTTCCGTATTCAAGACCTTCCGGAAACCAGCACTCTTTTCTCCCGTCCGACTTCACACAGTTGTCGAACCACTGTCGGTTTACGGAGTCGCCAAAGGAAGGCGATAAGTATGACGATATTTTTGCAAATTTTGAGTCGTCGAAGTAGTTTTGTAGTCGGTGAGTCACAAACTCACTCGGTCGAAAACGAAATAGATTCCAGTATTCGGAATCAACTCTGACCATGTGATCGTGAAAATGCGAGGTCCTGTAGCTGTAAACGTCAATAAAGTGAAGCCCCAGTAATGCAAAAACTACCACCATACCTCGTGCGCCGCCATTAATTGCCAGAATCGCAAAGATGATTATAGCTCCAGCGTAAATTACACTGATAAAAGTGATTTTGCTCCCGTATCGCCAACGGTCCGCATATATATTGACGTCGACGCCTCTTTGCGGCTCCACGCTGAACACCTTACTTTCATTTCTTTTAACGGTGGTTAGATGAACTGCGGTCACCGAGCCACAGGCGAATAGCATTATGCCAATCAAAAGCATATTGATCCGAGCTACGCTCTTTGTTCTATCTAGTTGAGGCGTGTCGGCTCCATTCACCTGCCGAACTAGCGCATCGAACCCAAAGCCAGCAAGAAATATCAGCATCACCTTAATCAGCGGTAGCACTAATCCGATGTGGCGGTAATAAGACATTCCCGGAATGTAGTATACAAGCGGAGCTATGAACGATGCGCGGCCCAATGACAAAAGCGTTAAAAAAACCGCCGTAATGAGAAAAGGGAGTTGCCTACGTGAAGGCCTCCAAAGTAGGCCGAAAAGACCCAGAGACAGAACGAGGACTCCCGAGTATACATTTATGTCCAAACTCCATGAGGTGCCGGTGAAGAGTTCGGAAAATTTCCGAAACCCGATGTTTCCTCCATACGTGAGAAATCCTCGAAGATCGACAACATTACCGTGCTCTCTTCCTGGATTGTAGTTAACATGTTCGACACCATAAACCAGTAGCAGAATATACGTCCCTGCACCGACGATTCCTAACACCGTTACGGAGACTTCCCTCCAAGATACTTTCCGCCAAGCAGATGTCCAGTTTAGCCCGTATGACCACCAAGCAGTCGCAAGGAATACTACGAGCGTTAATACCTGCATCAAAATAAGATAAGGGAGATTACCAAACGAACTTAGGATTGAGAGGCTGGCACCCAATATCAGGCGCCAGAACGAATTCTCGCTGCAACCTTTTAAGGTAAGATAAAGTGAAAGCGGGAAAAAATAATAAAAATGAAAATTATACCATACCTGCGCGTACCATAGAGTCGAACTTGCGAGCCCTATGCAAACGAACACGAGAGTGAAAGATGATTTAAAAAGAAACCGGGCAAGTAGGTAACCACCCACCAGCAAGATGATCTCGTCAAGAAAAAGACTCGCATAATAAAAACTCAAAAAGTTAATATGACTAAAGAGTTTCGCAATCGGCAGAAGTAGGGCTAACGAAGGGCCAACGGTAATTGCTAAGAACCAGTTATTGTCAACACCATAATTTATGTACGGATACCATAAAGGGATAACATTGTTCTGGACAAATTCATTAAAAACAAAGTACGCAATGTTGGTTACTTGGAAGGTATCGTGAATCGGCACCCATTGTCCTTTTAGAATGTCAATGTAGAACAAACAAGACGGCAACAGAGCATAGAAAAAAGGGGATTTCAAAAAAGACAGCCTGACAAGACGCTGAAAGATTTTAGCCAGCATTTCAACTCCAAAAAAACTTCTCTCGTATAAACTGAAAGTAATACGCGCCGCCCCATCTCAACACCTGAAGCTTTCTCGTCCCGCCCACCCGTGGGGGTTCGTCCGCCGGTATCTCGGCGATCTTGAGTCTTCTTTTCGCCGCCCTGACGGAAAGTAAAGGCTCCCAACTGATGGTGGTCTGGAACAGCTTCTCGGCCGTTGAGTATGCCGCATCCGTATGCAATTCTAGATCGTAAATGAGCCGCGTTTTGTAGGCGCGGAAGATGACCATGCTGTCGGTATAG
>WHTF01000177.1 GCA_009379725.1 Deltaproteobacteria bacterium | reverse complement strand
CACCCTGGTCGAGGGTCTGAGCGATGCGCCCGAGGAGTTCATGGCGATCGTCCGCGAGCAATAGAATTGTGGTAAGTATTCGGTGAACCCGTGTGTCGCTGCGCGTCGGGGACGGGTGGCGGCGGGAGGTCAGGCGGGGTCGGTGAGGATGCGTCGCCAGTTGCGGTGCAGCGGGTAGAGGTAGACGTCTTTGACCGGCACGGCGTGGTGGTGGTTGCGGTCGAGCTTGCCGCGGCCTTTGGTTTGTCCGACGTGGGTCCAGTTCGCGGCCCGGTAGGTGGCGCCGGTGAACCGGCCGGTCTCGACGAACGTTTCGAGCAGGACGGGCTGGTAGCCGTAGGCGTGCTGCCAGTCGGCGGGTAGCTGGCGGGCGACGCGCGCGAGCAGGTGCGAGGCGAGGTTGGGTACGCGAAGCGGGGGCACGATGAGGAAGCGGGCGTTGCCCACGACCTGGTGCAGGCGGGCTTGGCGGGTGGCGGGGTTCCAGCCGATGTGGGTGTCACGGGCGGCGCATTTCCAGGCGGAGGCGGCGAAGCCGAGCGCGGCGATGGTGCCGTGGCGGGGGGTGTGGGCGAGGTAGCGCAGCTGGGCGCCGGCGAAGGGGGTGTAGCCCAGGTAGTGGTGGGCAGCGATCAGGGTGCGCCACCGTTTGGACGCGGCGGGGGTGTCGACCTTGGCCAGCTCGACGCCGCCGAGCTCGTCGAGGCTGGTAGGGGCTGGCCCGGCGGCCTCGAGGTCGAGAGCGAGCTGGGGGTCAGGCTCGGCGTAGCGGGGGATGCGTCCGTTGGCGGTGACGTGGCGAGGCTCGGGCAGCACGACCAGCCCGTCGTCGGCCATGCGCAGCAGCGCGACGCGGGCGGCCATGTCCTTGCGGCGTCCGTCGGGACGTCGCCAGTCCAACGCGTCGCAGACTGCCCGGGCGATCGCCGCCCGGGTCGGGTAGGCCGCGTCGGCGCACAGCGCGCGGATGACCTGCAGGTCGGCGTCGGTGAAGTCGCGGCCGTGGTAGCGCACCGGGGTGCTCACGGCGACGGTCCGCCCGGGGTGTGCTGCCATGCGGTCAGGGTGGCGGCATCCGCGGTCCAGGGCAAGAACCCGGCGAGGGTGGCGGGTGGGGGCGGCTTGCCGCCGGCGGCTGCGCATGCGTCGAGGTAGGCGCCCAGCCACACGGTCGGGTTGAGGCCGTGCTGGGCGGCGGTGGCCAGGATCGTCCAGGCGTCGGCGGCGAGCTTGGCCGACCAGTGCGCCCCCGAGCCGTAGCAGTTCTTGCGGGCCACGACCGGCCCGCGCAGCGCGCGCTCGGCGCTGTTGTTGTCCAGCGGGACACCGCGTTGCTCGAGGAAGGCGACCAGCCCGCCCCACTCGCGCCCCAGGGTGGCCAGCACCTTGGCCGCCGCCGGTGCCAGCCCGGCGTCGGCGGCCTGGGCATGCCGGGCGGTGTCGATCCGGGCGACCGCGGCGGCGACCGTCTGGGAGGCGGCCGCCTCCGCGGCGCTGCCCGCCGGCGCCAGCGCCCAGGCGCGGTGGGCGGTGAACAGCCCGCCGATGCGCTCCAGCCAGTCCGCCGTCCACTGCGCCAGGTCGGCGTGGGCCTGGCCGGCGCGCAGGAAGTAACGGCGCATGTGCGCCCAGCACCAGGCGTTGGCGACCCCTTCGACATCGCGGCCCAACCGCTGGTATGGGGTGTAGAAGTCGGAGGAGACCACCAGGGCGCGCCCGTCGGGCAGCGCCGGGGTGTCGGCGTCCAAGTCGATGCCGAGGTGCTCGGCCACCACCGACGCGCCGCGGCCCGGCTTGACCGCGAACACCGTCGTGTCCGCGCCGACGAACACCCAGCACCACCAGCGGTTGTTCGCCTTGCCGGCCAGCGGCTCGAACACCTTCCAGGAGGTCTCGTCGATGTGCAGGTGCGACCCTTGGGCGTTGCGCTCGGCGATCGCCGCCGCCAACGGCGCGAGCAGGCCCGCGGTCGCCTCCAGCACACCGCACAAGGCGCCCGGCGCGAAGCTCGCCCCTTCGCTGGCGAGCAAGCCCACGACCCGGTGCACCGGCAGCCCGTACCCGAACTTGGCCACCAGCAGCCGGGCGATGAACCCCGAGGTGAACCGGCCCTTGGGGATCGGCTTGGGCGGCGGCGGGGCGGCCACCACCCCCTTCGCCTCGTCACAACCGCAGCCGCGCCGGTAGGTGGGACGGCGGTGCACCACCCGGCGGAGCACCACCTGCCAGTCGACCTGCTCGCAGGTCTCCTCGCCGAACGCGGCATAGCCCGCCCCGCAGGCCGGGCACACCAGCGTTTCAGGGTCGGGTTCGTGCACGACCTCCTCGACCGGCAGATGCGAGTAGTCACGCCGCCCGTGACCGCGGCTGCCCGGCTGCTGGCCCCGCCCGCGCCGCCGGCCCGACGCCCGCGCGCCCCCAGCACCCCCGCCGTCACCGTCACCGCCGTCAGCCTCAGCCGACCCCGGCTCGCCCTGCGGCTGCGGCCTGCCGCCAGGCTGCTTGGGGCACTGTTCCGAAGAGTCGCCGAACAACCGCCTGGCCAACGTCGCCGCCGTCTCCTGCACCGCCGCGAGCTGCCCCTCCAACTCGGCAACCCGCGCCCGCAGCGCGACGTTCTCCCCATCCAGTGCGGCCACCCGCGCCCGCAGCGCGACGTTGTCCCCATCCAGCCGTTGCGCCTGCACCTGCCAACGCCGCGCCTCTGCCTCCCAGCGCAGCGCCTCGGCCAGCCCGCCGCCGGCCCACATCGCCTCCTCGCTCGCCACCATGACACACAGGAAAGCGAACGAGCTTCGATGTGTCCAGCACCCTCAACCGGCGCGCAGCCCGCCTCAACCAAGCACGGGATCACCGAATACTTACTACTTGACTTTACGTCGACCCCGGTATCCTGGAAGCGGCACTGCCTCAAGCCTGGGACTTCGGCATCGAGTCGTACGAGGTGTCCACGTGTGTCGTCGTGGAGGCCGAAGCCGACACCGGGCACCGCGGGTACGGCGAGGCCATCGCTCGCAAGTCGCCCCGCACCACCGCGACGCTGGTGGAAGACCTCCTCGCCCCGATCGCGACCGGCCGCGACGTCGCCGACGTCGGGCTCGTCTGGGCCAAGGCCGTCGACACGCTGCGTCGCTGGGTCACCACCGCGGGTTCCTGCTGGAGGCCATCAGCGGTCTCGACACCGCGCTGTGGGACCTGCGTGCCCCGCGTCGCCGACCTGCCCGTCGGCCACTTCCTGCCTGGCGGCCGGCGGGAGACCGTCGAGACGTACGCCTCGAGCGTCTACTTCCAGGCGTCCGTCGAGGGCGCCGTCGCGCTCCCGAGCGCCTCGCAGGCGAGGGGCACCGCCGCATCAAGATCAAGATCGGCCACCGCCCCGAGCAGGGCGGCTTGCGCCGCGACATTGCCACGGTCCGCGCGATCTGCAGCGCCGTCGGCGCCGGCACGGACCCCATGCTTGACGCCAACGGCACCTACACGCTCGCCGCCTGGTCGAGGCGCTGCGCGATCTGGAGATCGTCTGGCTCGAGGAGCCCTTCCCGCCCGACGACCTCGCGGGCTACCGCGCGCTGGCCGCGGTCTCGCCCATCCCTCTCGCCGCCGGCGAGCCGGAGCTCAGCGTCTTCGGCTTCCGCGACCTCATCGCCAGCAGCAGCCTCGCGTTCGCGCAACCTGACATCGCCCGCTGCGGCGGCTTCACCGGCGCCGTGCAGATCGCGAGCCTGTGCCATGCCCACCACGGGCCGGTGTGCCCCCACACCGGCTTCTCCGGCGGGCTCAACAACCTCGCGATCATCCACCTCGCCGCCGGTCTGCTCGAGAATGCCCTGCTCGAGTGGATGATCATCGACAACCCGCTCCGGGACCTGTTCACCGAGCCGCTGCCCAGCCCAAAGGACGGCCGCCTGTCCACGGTCAGCGGCCCGGGCCTGGGCCTCGACGTCGACCGCCTCACCGACCTGGGTCGCAGGCCGTGAATCTGAGAACTGGTCAAGTCGCCTCTCGCCATGGGGACACTCGACGCTCGAGAGCATCGAGCAGACCGATGAACACGATGCCAATCACCGCAATCACGACGACGCTACAGAGCACTTCAGCTGTATTGAAGCGGACCGCGTTGAGTTGAATCAACCCGCCGAGGCCCGTCAACTCCAGGAAGATCTCGCCCACGACGACACCGACGACCGCTCGTTCCGCGCCGATGCGCAGCCCGGAGGCGACAAACGGAACTGCTGCAGGTAGCTGCACGTGACGAACGACGTGAAACCCTAGCGCCCCGAAAGACTGCGCGACTTCGATCAGATCAGGTCGGGCATCGCGGACGCCGACCGCAGTGCTGACGATGATGGGGATCACTGTGCCGAGGAAGATGAGGAACAGCCGACCGGTGAAGCCCACACCGAACCACAGAATCATCAGCGGCACGATCACGACTCGCGGCGTCGCGTAGATTGCGTCGAGGTATGGATTGACCACACGGCCCAGCACCGCTTGGCGGCCGAGCAGAACGCCGACCGGGATCCCCACAGCGACCGACAATCCGTATCCGACAGCGAGGGTTCCAACTGTCACCAGTGTCGCCCTGAGCAACTCTCCCGAGATGATCAATTCACCGAAGACACGTATGACGCGCGATGGTGGCGAGAACAGGATTGGATCGATCTGGCGACCAACATACTCCCAGACCGCGAAGAAGAGCACCAGATTCAACGCCGGCAGGATCACGGTGGGGCGGGTCGTGATGGCAACCAGTCGTCGCACCAAGTTCGCGGGGCGCGGGGCGGGTGCCACACCCGCCCCGCCAAGCTCCTCGGTCGTCCGCACCGACTAGGCTCCGCAACCCATCTCGATGGCTTCTTCGAGGTATGTCGTATCGACGAGTTCGTCGAGGTCGACGCTGCTCTCCAGCTCGCCTGTCTCGGCCATGATCTCGTTGAGGACCTGGAGGTCCTCGGTGTCGACGATTGCGTCGGGCTCCGTCGGATACATGTCCAGGCCAAGCGCTACCTCGTGAAACTCCGCGACCGCCTCAGGGGAAGCCGCCTCGACCTCGCCGACGGTGTAGTCCACGAAGGCTTCCGGATTCGCCTGGATCCATGCATTCGCTTCGAGGTTCGCGCAGGCGATGGCGGTAGCGACGTCGGGGTTTTCCTCGAAGTAGGTTTCCGCTCCGTAGTACAGCCGTGACGGCAGGCCAGGCGCCAGATCCGACATGTAGCCCAGGAGGGACAGGTCGTCGGTCTGTCCCTGCAGCTCGATCCAGCTGTCGATGTACACGACCGCCGCGTCGATCTGGCCCGCCAGCAAGGCTGCTGCGCGTTCGCCAGTGCCCCCGATCTGGGCGTAGGTGACGGAGTTCTGCGGGTCGAGTCCCTCCTGCTCCAGCAGGAGCCGGAACATCAATGCATTGAAGCTGCCCGGACTCGAGATGCCGAGCGTACGACCCTCAAGATCAGCGACCTCCTCGATGTCTGAGGCTGTCACGACCGCATAGTGCATGGAGGACGTGGGTGCACCGATCGCCGTGACGTTCGCGCCCTGACTCACTCCGACCAGAACCTCGTCCGCGCTGCTCGCGGACACATCGAGCCGCTGGGCGACGATCGCTTCGATCCCGGTGATGCTGGTCAGGAACTCGTGCTCGACCTCCGCGCCCCAACCTTCGAGCAGGTCCACCGCGTAGTGGATGCCCATACCGAGAGCCTCTGGCTGAGAACTGCCGATGCGAAGGGTTGCGCCCGACAGATCGAAGCTCGGCTCGTCCGTCCCCTCCTCTTCCTCCATCGCTGCCTCGTTGCCGGTCTCGACCGCCTCTCCTGTAGTCCCCTCCTCAACGTCTCCGTTCGCGCTGCAAGCAGCCGCGAATACGGTGACTGCAAGCATGGCGGACGTCAAAGCTCGTAGTCTCGTATGGCAGTCTATGTGAAGCATCTCCCTTGCCTCCCTTTGATAGTGCTTCTCACTCCGACGCCTCCGACGCATAGGTGCGCCAGCTCTGGAACCTCCGCTCGATCCGTGCAACAAGCGCAGCCAGACCTATCCCCATGATTGGGAGCGGCAGGATGGAGGCAAACAAGTAGTCCGTGCGGAACACCGCTCCATAGCCGCTTATCAGGGCCCCGATACCGCCGAGCCGCAAGTAGACCTCAGCGACAGCCATGCCCACGACAGCACGACCCACCGCGAGCCGAATGCCGCTCATGATGAGTGGTACGGCCGCGCGAAGGAGGACATGGCGGAGCAACCCGATTTCGCTGTCAACCCCGAAGGACCTGGCGACGTCTACAAGGTCTGGTGGCGCATCGCGGATGCCAGCATGGACGCTAATCAGTACAGCGACCACGGCGGCCAGGAACACCACGATGACGCGTCCCTGGAACTCAAAGCCGAACCAGATCAGGACGAGCGGCACGAGCGCCACGGTGGGCGTCACGAAGAGCGCATTGAAGAACGGGCTCAAGGTGCGGTGCATGACCTTGCTTCGCCCCGTGATCACACCGAACACGAAGCCGATGACCAAAGCGGCCGAGAGCCCCGCTGCAAGGAGAGTGGCACTCTCGAGCAAGGCACTCGGTAGCTGCCCCGACAGCGTGAGGTCGTACAGCGCTGCGAGAATCGCGGAGACGGGGGGCACGAGCAGCGAGTCACCCAGGCGACCGTAAGCTTCCCAAGTACCGAAGATCACTGCGCCGAACAGCAGGTGCGGCACAGCACCACGGGCCCGCCAGCTCGGTATCGAGACCCGGATTGCGGTCATAGGGTCTGCGCTTCCGCTTCGTCCTCTAGGAGATCCTCTCGCAATTTCGACCAGATCTCCGACCGTACCTCTGAAAAGGCCGGGTTTGCACGAGCATCGGACCCGCAACGGGGCCGGGGAGGATCGACCGGGATGAGCGAGCGAATACGCCCTGGCCGTCGCGAGAGAAGCAGGATGCGGTCCGCGAGCAGGACCGCTTCGTCGAGATCGTGAGTGACGAACACGACGGTCTTACGGGCTTCCTGCCAGAGTCGCTCTAGTTCCTCTTGCATCAGCTCGCGGGTCTGAGCATCAAGTGAACCGAACGGCTCATCCATCAGTAGCACGTCCGGATCAGTGGCGAGGGCACGCGCGAGACCGAC